>NZ_JBSMVT010000068.1:0-1057 GCF_053760925.1 Enterococcus olivae | reverse complement strand
GATAAAGCTTTTTAAAAAACTTTTACCTATTTAAGGGCAGACTGCTCCCTTGAAACAGAATTGGGTAAAAATTTACTCGATAATTAGTTTAAATCCATTTTCTGGATCGCCTTAGGCGCTCGAAAACTTCATAGAATTCAGTTTGATACACATGATAACTCGACAGTTTGAGATAGACTTGTCTGCCTGTTTCAACCAGTTTACCGGCAACTTTAAGCAATGTCAGTCGAATGGAATGAATCGTCATCCCTTGGTTCAATTTCTCAAATGCAATGGTCTTTAAAAAATTGACGAGGTTGTATGCAAGGACACTGATCATCATTCTGACATGATTTTCTAAGAAACGCGGGCTATCTGTTTTATCGAAGTAAAAGCCACCTTTCGCTTCTTTGATGAAATTTTCCATTGTTCCACGCTTGCCGTAAAGAGAAAATATGACTTCAGGCGAGACATTGTCGGATAGATTAGTCACAATAAACGAATGATGAAAAAGCAATTCTCCTCCTTCACGGACGGAACGTATACAGACACGACGGGGTTTCGACCAGGATTGCGCTTGGTATGGGAGTGAAAAATACTGCACTTCTCGCTCTTCCCATTCTAGATTGTCCCCGTAAAGAACAGAGTGTTCAGCTAATTGACTTAACCTCCGATTGCTCTTTAATCGGATAACGTACTGGCTTTCAGTTGCTTCACAAGACTCATACATCTCTGGTGTGGCGAAGCCGCTGTCACCCCGAACCAATATCTCGGTATGAGGTAACGTGCTTTTGTAGTGGTGTAACAGCGGGTCGATAAAGGCTTTTACCCCTTTAGATGTGTACTGATTGCCTGAACGTAGTTTAGCTTTTAAGAAATCTCCGGTCAGTCCATCAAAGGCAACTAATGGGTGATAGCCGTAGGTTTGATAATGGGCATTATAATCTGTTTGTTCTTGGCGTCCAAAGGTATCTGAATGTGTGGAATCGACATCAATGATTAACTCGGTGTCATTGCGAATCAAACGCGCTTTATCAATCAGCGACTGATTTAATGCTTGGAGTTGATCCATGTTCTC
>NZ_JBSMVT010000067.1:0-1162 GCF_053760925.1 Enterococcus olivae | reverse complement strand
TAATGGCAGGCCACTGATATAATAAGATATATCAGTGGCCTTATCTTCCGCATTGACCGGTTTTATCTCCCGCACTCGCTGGCTCTAAATTCCGCATGAGTGGCTCAAACTGTCCGCAATACTCATTCACCAACGAAAATCAAATTCATTCACTCAGCGATCCAACCTTTCATGCTGAACATGGATTGATTCGTGCCTTCTGCCAACAACAGCAAACCATGGATCTTTCTGATCATACGCTCTATAGCAGTTGTGAACCTTGCTTTATGTGCTCGGGGGCAATGGTTTGGTCTAAACTAGGTCGTTTGGTTTTCAGTGCCTACGCCAAAGACTTAGACGCAATTCTAGGCGAAAAAGGTGAAGAACCTAGTCGCTTAGTTTTCGAACATTCGGGCTGGTCACCAGCTGTTACTGGCGGAGTGTTGCAGGAAAAAGGAGTTGCAATTTTAGATAATTATTTTTCTACTAAAAAATAATCTTACTTAAAAGAGGACAAGTAGCTAAACTGGCTACTTGTCCTCCCTGTTTATTTTTCGCTAAAGTAAATCAACCCATCCAACTATCCACATCATTGGCAAAGTCTTGCAACTTTTGTACAAATTTTCCCACATGATAGCCATCACAGACTGCATGGTGTACTTGAATCGCCACTGGAAGCATTATTTGTTCTTGCTGACGTTTAAACTTTCCTAGTGTAAAAATCGGTGGTAAGTGTGGCCTCGTTGACTGAATATTTAAATTAAATGCAGAAAACTCCACCCAAGGAATACTTGAAATATCAAATAAGTTACTGGATCCACCTTTTTTAGGAAAGGGAGTTTTACTCTGCTGATAAGTTTCGATATCTTCACTACAAGCTGTATAAAATTTGGGGAAGCCTGCTTGATATTCCGTCCAAATACCTGAATCAGAATATTTTAATATCTTCGTGCCTAAAGTCATGCCCAACAATATTCATAAATCAAAACAACTCTATTTTCACAATCAGCATTTAACCTTAAGAAGTGAATATTTTTTTCTTAAACAAAAATATTATTCCTGAATAATTCATACTTTCCTTATAATTGTTTAGAAACTGCCTAACGGCAGGAAAAATTAACTTTTCGATTCTCACCCGTTAAGTGATGAAAAAAGAACCCCATTCTGTTATGGTAAAGGTGAC
>NZ_JBSMVT010000066.1:0-1373 GCF_053760925.1 Enterococcus olivae | reverse complement strand
CCTTACTCCGTATCTAGAACAAGGTAGTGACGCTTTTCAGTTGAGTGGCCATCAATCCAAATTTTGTAAAGAAGGTGTGCTTATGTTTTATCTAGGTATTGATATTGGCAAACGAACACACGTCGCTTCCGTCATGAACGACGAAGGAAAAATTCTACTTAAAGGTTTTTCTTTTGCGAATTCTTTGGACGGCGCTCACGCTCTTTTAGAACGCCTGACTTCTTTCTCTGATTCCACAGATGACTTCCTTGTTGGTATGGAAGCTACCGGTCACTATTGGTTAGCCCTTTTCTCATTTCTTGATGAACAACAGTTTCTTGTTCACGTCATCAATCCCATTCAAACAGATGGCTGGAGAAAAGGAACTGAAATTCGTAAACGAAAAAATGATAGTATCGACTCAGTATTAATTGCTGACTTAATTCGCTACGGTTCATTCAACGAAACAGCTTTAGCGGACGAAACCATGTTCTCCTTACGTCAACTGACTCGTTATCGTTCATATCTTGTTGGCACAGCTGGCGACTTTAAACGAAAAGTCATTGCCATACTAGACCAAATCTTTCCTGAGTACGAAAAGGTGTTTTCAAAAGTTGGCATTTTTGGCAAGGCCTCCAAAGCTGTCCTATCTGAGTTTTCGTCTCCTGATGAATTCAATCAAGTTTCTGCCGAAACATTAGCTGAAACACTCCGTGTAGCGAGTCGAAGTCGTGTTGGACAAAGCAAGGCAGAGGCACTGAAAACAGCCGCCGCTCATTCTTTTGGTGTTCGTTTTGCTCAAGATGCCTTTGTTTTTCAATTACGTTCTATGATTGATCAACTCAGCTTTTTAGAAGAACAAATTAAACGAACAGAAGAAGAAATTGCACAATTAATGGCTTCTCTTCATTCGGTCATAGAAACTGTTCCTGGTATTGGATCTGTCCTTGGTGCGACGATTTTAGGTGAAATTGGCGATATTCTGAAATTTTCTACGCCTAAAAAACTAGTAGCTTACGCAGGAATCGATGCGTCTGTCTCAAAATCTGGTGAATATGAAGCCACTCACAACGTGATGAGTAAACGTGGCTCTCCCTACTTAAGAAAAGCACTGTTTCAAGCGGCACTCATTGCGTCCAGATGTGATCCAGTTTTCAAAGCCTTTTATGATAAGAAACGAGCAGAAGGGAAACACCATCTTACAGCGATTGGCGCTGTTTCAAGAAAGCTATGCTATGTGATTCATGTGATTCTAACAAAAAATGAACCGTACGAAATTCGTCAGTAGTGAAAAAAATAATCTTTTCTGAGGTTTATTTGTCATGCACTGATTCGTTATTTTTCATTCAGAAAGTTTTGTTTGTTTTCACTTGACTTTATATAGTTAGTCTTTT
>NZ_JBSMVT010000065.1:0-1374 GCF_053760925.1 Enterococcus olivae | reverse complement strand
TCACTAGTGTTGCATTAAAATTTTAACATCATTCCCATGCACAAAAAAATCCTTTATAATGAAACTTGGATGACTTATCCAAGACCATAATAAAGGACTCAAGCATGGATAAGTATAAAACAAATTCAGCATTTAATAAATGGTTTTCACCCATAAATTTAGAAAAACTTTCAATTTTATCAAAACAAAAAATTGTCGACTATAATTCGTATCGCAAAAAGCTCTCATTTGAAGCTGTCCTAAAACTTTTTCTCTACGGAACAAATGAAGAAAAAGAAAGTTTGCGTGATTTAAGTACCTCACTGATTATCAAGCAACTTCAAAAAGAAACGCACGTTGAAACGATTAGCTATTCTCAGTTATCACGTTCTTTGTTGGCTCTTGATACCGATGTGCTGGTAGAAATTTTTCAACAACTTCTGCTTAAGGTATCTCAGAAAACAACACCGAGCAAACGAAATCATCTTCAATTGATCGATTCAAGTACCTTTTCGTTGAGTCTAAAGCGTCATTCGTGGGCGAAATTCCGAAAAAGCAAATCAGGAATAAAACTACACTTAAACTTGTGTTTCATGGATGATGCCACTCTGTATCCGACCGAGTTTTCAATAACAAATGCTCGTGAACATGATGTAAATCAGTTGGAAGTCCTGGTCAATCAACCAGAAGCAACCTATGTGTTTGACCGAGGATACTTAGATTTTGAACGTTTAGACCAGATACATTGGGATGGTTACTTCTTCGTTACTCGAATTAAGAAGAATACGAAAGTCCATGTGCTAGAATCATTTGATATTCCCAAAGATACTAGAGTAAATATTTTAAGTGATCAACACGTTTTCTTAGGATCAACAACCTATCTGACCTCACGTTTTCGTTTAGTGACTATTCAAGATGAGAAAGGAAAACAGTTAGCGTTCGTTACCAATCGTTTTGATTTAACCGCAGAAGAAGTCGCACAAGCATACAAAAGTCGCTGGCAAATCGAATTATTTTTCAAGCACATTAAACAACATCTGACCATCAAAACCTTCTTTTCTCAAGGTGAAAAGGGAGTACACAATCAATTGATTCTCGCTATGATAGCAACCTTACTAACGACCTTGGTTCAATTAGAAACACAAACAAAGCAAACAATTTTTCAAATTAAACGTCTGTTTCGGTATCTGTTGTTTGAACCTGTAGAAGTATTATTGAAAAAGATTGTCCCTTCTTGAAGAAAAGAAATAGTGGATGTTCCCTACTGAATTTAGTTGAATAACAGATAAAAAATTCTGGAAATAGTCATCCTCTGCGTCAGCACTATTCGTTTTTAACATTTTTCAGAAAAACAAATAATCTGAATATTCTTACTCTATTTGTGCAACACTAGTG
>NZ_JBSMVT010000063.1:0-1644 GCF_053760925.1 Enterococcus olivae | reverse complement strand
GCTAAGTGTAAAATTTATTGAGGTAGAACATTAGACGAATAAAAAAGAAACCGTTACTCTAGTAATTAGGCTGGCGAGCACTACTTACAAGAGGCGGTTTCTTATGGATATTATTGTAACAGATTTAGTGAAAGTAATGAAGACAGAAAAAACATTTTTAAAACGTGAACAAGCAATGGTGATGTTCTTTGCGCAATTAATTCAACTGATGGTTCAATTAGCTTTTCAACAATTGGATGAAGAAGTGTCTTCAGAATTGAAAAAAGAAGGGTTCCAAGTTGATCGAAAAAGCCAACGAACCGTTACTTTTCTATTTGGTTCTGTCACTTATGTGAGACGAAGAATGAAGAATAAAGCCGGTGAAATCCGCTATCCCCTTGACGAATTTTTAGGGATACGCAAAGGAATTCGCTATAGTTCACTGGTCTTAAGAAATGTCTCTGAATTAGGTACAATGATGGTGTATCGTCACGTGTCAAAAGCGATTGATTGCTTAACTACCTGGAGTATGAGCCATCAAAACGTCCAACAATTGGTGGTGAAAACAGGAGAAATTGTGCAGAAACGAAGTACGCATGAAAGTCGATATGACGAAGTAAAACAAAAGAAAAAAGTTCCTTACTTGTATCTAGAAGGTGACGGTGTGAGGATTCGGGGACAGAAAAAACAACACCTAGAAATTCACCGTTTTCAAGTGAGTGAAGGTAGCCAAAAGATAGGCAAAAGATCCCAGTTAATTTCTCCTTATTTTGTCAGTCATTTGAATCGAAAAAATGCCCAAAAAGAGATGATGAATTATCTTCAAGCAACCTATGATTTAACAGAGACAATCGTGATATCCAACAGTGATGGTGGTTCTGGCTATGAAAAAGAAGTCTTTGAGGAACTTTCTTTGGGCTGTTTCCGTCATGAACATTTTCGTGACATGTATCATGTGCATCGAAAAATAAAAGAGCGACTAAATTTTGTTTCATCTAAGCTACAAGGAAAATTAATAGAAGCGATTCACCAGTACGACAAAGAAAAAGTACGTGCTTGTTTGGACACCGCAGAAAGTCTGATTGAGGAGCGAGAAGAAACCTGTTTGGAACAGTTGAGGTTATTGCAAGGCTATCTTGATCGGAATTGGGTGTATTTACAATCTCTTGAAAAAAGAGGGTTCTATGACGATAAGCAAAGTATCGGAACCATTGAAAGTACGCATCGGAAAATGACCTATCGGATGAAGCGACAAGGTCGTTTGTGGAGTAGAACAGGAGCGGCAGCCATGATTCGTGTGATAGATAGTTTGAGGAATCAAGAATTGAATACTTGGCTAAATCAATATGAAGAAGTGGCGGATGACGAATTAGAACGACGAAAACAATGGAAAGCAATGAAACGAAAAGTCCTAAAAGCCCCTGCTTTTCAATCACATGAAGGAGCATTTAAAGGGAGCATTGGTCAGGGACTTGCGAAAAGCGCACCAATAGGTCAACTATCAAAAGGACTGAAGCAATTAAACATGACCCCTAGTTATTTCTAATGGAAAAAATTTTTCCATTAGAAATAACTAGGCAAACCGAACGCAAGTGAGGTACTAATAACAAAATTTAAGTGAAGTCAGCTGCTTTTTTATTCAACCTCAAAAAATTTGACACATAC
>NZ_JBSMVT010000062.1:0-1645 GCF_053760925.1 Enterococcus olivae | reverse complement strand
GTAAACCTCTCAAAACTGAACAAAACAATGGCAATCGATCGTGTAGTTTCCGTAAATTTCCTTAGAAAGGAGGTGATCCAGCCGCACCTTCCGATACGGCTACCTTGTTACGACTTCACCCCAATCATCTATCCCACCTTAGGCGGCTGGCTCCATAAAGGTTACCTCACCGACTTCGGGTGTTACAAACTCTCGTGGTGTGACGGGCGGTGTGTACAAGGCCCGGGAACGTATTCACCGCGGCGTGCTGATCCGCGATTACTAGCGATTCCGGCTTCATGCAGGCGAGTTGCAGCCTGCAATCCGAACTGAGAGAAGTTTTAAGAGATCCGCTTAGCCTCGCGACTTCGCTTCTCGTTGTACTTCCCATTGTAGCACGTGTGTAGCCCAGGTCATAAGGGGCATGATGATTTGACGTCATCCCCACCTTCCTCCGGTTTGTCACCGGCAGTCTCGCTAGAGTGCCCAACTGAATGATGGCAACTAACAATAAGGGTTGCGCTCGTTGCGGGACTTAACCCAACATCTCACGACACGAGCTGACGACAACCATGCACCACCTGTCACTTTGTCCCCGAAGGGAAAGCTCTATCTCTAGAGTGGTCAAAGGATGTCAAGACCTGGTAAGGTTCTTCGCGTTGCTTCGAATTAAACCACATGCTCCACCGCTTGTGCGGGCCCCCGTCAATTCCTTTGAGTTTCAACCTTGCGGTCGTACTCCCCAGGCGGAGTGCTTAATGCGTTTGCTGCAGCACTGAAGGGCGGAAACCCTCCAACACTTAGCACTCATCGTTTACGGCGTGGACTACCAGGGTATCTAATCCTGTTTGCTCCCCACGCTTTCGAGCCTCAGCGTCAGTTACAGACCAGAGAGCCGCCTTCGCCACTGGTGTTCCTCCATATATCTACGCATTTCACCGCTACACATGGAATTCCACTCTCCTCTTCTGCACTCAAGTCTCCCAGTTTCCAATGACCCTCCCCGGTTGAGCCGGGGGCTTTCACATCAGACTTAAGAAACCGCCTGCGCTCGCTTTACGCCCAATAAATCCGGACAACGCTTGCCACCTACGTATTACCGCGGCTGCTGGCACGTAGTTAGCCGTGGCTTTCTGGTTAGATACCGTCAAGGGATGAACATTCTCTTCTCATCCTTGTTCTTCTCTAACAACAGAGTTTTACGATCCGAAAACCTTCTTCACTCACGCGGCGTTGCTCGGTCAGACTTTCGTCCATTGCCGAAGATTCCCTACTGCTGCCTCCCGTAGGAGTCTGGGCCGTGTCTCAGTCCCAGTGTGGCCGATCACCCTCTCAGGTCGGCTATGCATCGTGGCCTTGGTGAGCCGTTACCTCACCAACTAGCTAATGCACCGCGGGTCCATCCATCAGTGACGCAAAAGCGCCTTTCAGCTGTCTCTCATGCGAGAAATAGCATTATACGGTATTAGCACCTGTTTCCAAGTGTTATCCCCTTCTGATGGGCAGGTTACCCACGTGTTACTCACCCGTTCGCCACTCCTCTTTTTCGATGAACCGAAGTTCGGTGAAAAAGAAGCGTTCGACTTGCATGTATTAGGCACGCCGCCAGCGTTCGTCCTGAGCCAGGATCAAACTCTCATAATAAAAAGTTGAAACGATCTTGCGA
>NZ_JBSMVT010000061.1:0-1654 GCF_053760925.1 Enterococcus olivae | reverse complement strand
CCTGAATCATTCATAGATTTTTATACAGGGACATTTTTATCAAAAAATTAGGCGAAGCTGAAATGTTTCTTTCTTTTTTACAAATCGATTAGATTCCTTCCTAACGGAAGAAAAGAAAAGTTCATTTCTACTAAAAAAGAGCGCACTTTCCCCTTGTTTTTTTGAACAATTTTTAAAATTATCGATTTAACACTCGAATCATAGGTAAGTTAAATTCTGAAGAATCGTTTCAAACTCTTTGTCATACACATTTGCACAACTGAATTGGATTTGAACTCGACGAGCATGATGTGTCAGTCGAGAAGCAACCTTAATGAACCGAAAACGAATGGTATCGATAAGAGATTTTATTTCTGTTTTTGGAAATACTAAGTATTTCATTAACTGAATAAGATCATAAGCAATTCCGCTAATAGTCATCCGGATGGCATTCGTCAAAAACGCAGAACTATCTGTTTTATCAAAATAGAAGCCTGACTTGATTTCTTTAATAAAGTTTTCCATAGTCCCACGGTTTTGGTACATCTTAAACACTTGGTCATTGCGAATAACAGTAGAAAGATTAGTTGTCACAAATTCATGGCGAAAAAGCAATCCATCGCGTGTCGATTTTATCACTACTCTTTGAGGTTTCTTCCATGATTTTGCTTGATAATCGATGTTAAAGTACTGAACTTCTGTTTCTTCCCAATTCGTATCATCACCATAGGTGATCAGATGTTCTGCAATCGTTTGAAGTTTCGTATTAGCTTTTAGCCGGATCACAAATTGAACGGAGTAATCGTCTGCTAGTTCATAAACTTCAGGTGTGGCAAATCCGCTGTCTCCACGTACCAGAATATTTAACTCAGTTGTACGGTCTTTATAGGAATCTAGTAAATCACGGACAAAAGAACCGACACCTTTTGAGGTATATTGGTTTCCAGAACGCAGCTTAGCTCCAAGAAAAAGACCTGTAAGTCCATCAAAAGCAAGCAATGGATGGTAGCCAGTTGTCCCATAGTGAGCATTATAATCAGTAGACTCTTGGTTACCAAATGTATCAGAATGAGTAGAATCTAAATCTAAAACCATTTCTTGTGTAGCTTGAGATTCATGAAACAGCTTGATTAAGGCTTGTGTCAAGTCATTCAATTCATCTAAATTTTTTTCTGTCGATTCTGAAAAGAACCGAGAGATAGTTGACTGTGAACTGCCTTCTTGTTCATCTAAGATGAGCTTAAAAACGGGATCATGCCGCAAGGCATTGGCTGCGCTATCCGACTTATAACCTGAAATGAGTTGATACAGTACCTGAAGAAACGTTGTGTTCTTTGAATGGGTAAAGAATTTCCGCTTGTCTTCAAAATGCACATTTTTCTTCACTAATTTATTAAACTGAATTTTTTCGAGGAACTCACGAACCAAAATCAATCCGCCATGGGAAGATAGCTTTTCACTTTTTGAGGAAATTTGAACATTTTTATTGAAACTTAGTCGATTATCGCGTAAATTTGACATATAGAACACCTCTGTTTTGTATTTTCGTCAAATCTACATTAACAGAAAGGTGTTCTTTTTTCACGCACCAAATGGGTGAAAAAAGAAACTCTTTACAAATGTTGAAGAAATACGGTTTTAGAGCGCAAACTCATAAAACTATGAATTATCTAGG
>NZ_JBSMVT010000060.1:0-1903 GCF_053760925.1 Enterococcus olivae | reverse complement strand
CCACAAACAGCGTTTGAACAAGCACTGAAGCAAACGCTTAGTTGATTTGACAACGAGCCTCTCGCACCATGACTTCCGTCTGGGAAGGCTGGCAATACCAGCCTGTATGAATCAGACTATCATGGCGCTACTCATTATCAAATCAACACTGATACTTAGCATTCTTCTGAACATGCACTTTTACGAGGCGGTCATTATTACGGAAAGGGTGAAGAATAATGAATCAACATACCTATGAAAAAATGATAGCAATGCGTATGTCTGGTATGGCAAAAGCTTATAAAGAACAATATGAACACGAAGAATTACTTCAATGGAGCTTTGAAGAACGATTTTCCCTTCTGATTGATACAGAGTTTGACCATCGTCATCGAAATAAAATCAACAATCTTACGAAAAAAGCAAATTTTTCAGATACCCAAGCACGATTAGAGGAAATTAAATATTTCACCGACCGCGGTTTGAATCGAGAGATTTTTCTAAAATTAGCAGATAATAAATATATTAGAGAGCCTAGGAATATAGTGTTAACAGGAGCGACAGGATCAGGAAAAAGCTATATAGCATGCGCGTTAGGGAATAATGCTTGTCAATCAGGTTATAAAGTAAGATACATCCGATTGCCCGATTTTCTAACAGAATTAGCTTTAGCAAAAGCGCAAGGAACGTATAAAAAAGTATTGAAGCAATATCAGATGTGCGAATTGCTTATTATTGATGAATGGTTATTAGTTCCAGCAGACACCGTTGCCCAACAAGACATTCTAGAAGTTCTAGAAAGACGATATCGCATGCATGCGACCATCTTTTGTTCACAATTCACTAAAGATGGCTGGCATGAAAGATTAGGTGGAGGAGCACTGGCAGATGCGATAATGGATCGTGCATTGGCTCGTGCGCAATATATTATGATAGAAGGCAATCGTTCAATGAGAACTAGATAGTCTATTAGGTTGGTTCTTTTTGAACCAACCTTCTTATCAATGTGGCTCTCGCTTCCGAAACACTGGCTCTATACTCCGAAATATTACTGCACATCAAAATGGCTCCCACACTCCGAATAACTGGCTCTCATTGTCCGAAACAGTGGCTCAATTTCGTCCGAAATAATCATAAACACCTTATTCTTGAACTGGCTACAGGCAATTATATAGGAAAGCATTTAAATATCATCTTAATGGGAGCTTCTGGAAATGGAAAAACTTGGTTATCCAATGCCTTTGGCATTCAAGCCTGCCGACAACATTATAAAGTAAAATACGTTCGCTTGCCTGAATTATTAGATGAGTTTATTTTAGCTAGAAATGAAGCCGACGGCAGTTTTCGTCGATTGATTAAGAAGTATAAGAAAGTGGACTTGCTCATCATTGATGAATGGTTATTAACATCATTGCCTGAAGAACATACCTTAACATTATTTGAAATCATCGAATCTCGTTTGAAGACCGCTTCCACCATCTTCTGTTCACAAATCGCTCCTGAAGGTTGGTATGAAAAACTAGGTGAAGCTCTTGTAGCTGATGCAATTCTTGATCGTATCATTCATGATTCTTATAGTATTTTGCTTGATGGCGAGGTTTCCATGCGTGAAAGATATGGACTAAGAGCTAAGCTTTAGCGTTTTAAGGTAACGGAAATATCATCCTTTAAAAATAAAGAAAGAAAAAGCCAGCGATTTATTATTCACTGGCTTTCTCTTTCGCACTTAGTGGCTCTAATTAATGCAATAGATGGCTCTATACTCCGCATAAGTGGCTCAAACTGTTCGCAATATTCACCATCCTTCAGGAGCCGTCTGTGAACAGAAGATAGTCGAGGCTGTCTTCAGACGTGATTCTATAATCTCAAATAAGGTTAAAGTATGCTCTTCAGGTAAGGCTGTCAGTAACCATTCATCAATGAT
>NZ_JBSMVT010000059.1:0-2151 GCF_053760925.1 Enterococcus olivae | reverse complement strand
AAGTTTTTGATTTTTCTAAAGAAACGTATGGTGGTGGCACTCCAAAGACATCAATTGATACGTTTTGGAATGGCGATTTGGCTTGGATTCAATCATCTGACCTAGTAGAACATCATGTTTCGGATGTAACTGCAAAAAAATATATCACTTCTGAAGCAGTAAGAAAATCTGCAACAAAACTTATACCGGCTAATTCCATTGCAATTGTTACCCGGGTAGGCGTTGGAAAGTTAGCCGTTATATCATATAAATATGCGACTAGTCAGGATTTTCTCTCACTCAGTAACTTGAAAATTAATGAATGGTTTGGTGTATATTCTCTATATAAAAAACTACAGAAAGAACTACATGCAGTGCAAGGGACATCTATCAAAGGAATTACTAAAAAGGAGTTATTAAATAAAACAATTAAAATTACTTTAGATATTGACGAACAATCCAAAATAGGAGATATTTTTAAACAACTTGATAATATCATCGCTTTTCATCAACATAAATCAGACAAATTAAAAGAGGTAAAAAAGGCCTATCTACAAAAGATGTTTATATAAAAAATTAATTGAACCTCTAGTATATAAAATGTGAGCAATCACAAAATATACTAGGAGGTTTTTATTATGCCAAGAAAGAAAAAAGGAAGTCAATTGTTTCATGAATATTTTGAAGAGTGGATTCATCTTTATAAGGAGGGAGCCGTGCGTTCGGTGACTCTAAGAAAATATGAAGTTGCACAACGATATTTAGAAGAATTAGTACCGAATATGAAATTAAATGAATTGAATCGGAAGAGTTACCAAAAAATGTTAAATGATTATGCACTTACTCATGAGAAACAAACAACGATGGATTTTCACCATCAAGTTAAGGGAGCTATTTTAGATGCAGTTGACGAAGGGCTAATCGAAAATAATCCTACTAGAAAAATTATTATTAAAGGGAAGAAGCCTGCGGAAAAGAAACCTAAATTCTTAAATCAATTTGAGGTTCAAGCGTTATTAAAACAATTGGATTTGACGGATACAATTAATTGGGATTGGTTTATTTTATTGGTAACTAAGACGGGGCTACGTTTTTCAGAAGCACTGGCTGTAACACCAAATGATTTTGATTTTTCAAAGCAGCAAGTAGTTGTTAACAAATCTTGGAATTATAAAGGGACACAAGGACGCTTCCAACCTACTAAAAATGAATCATCTATAAGAAAAGTTCAACTTGATTGGCAAACAGCCATGCAATTTTCTCAACTAATTAAAAGTTTGAATCCCGAAAAACCAATTTTTGTTAGCAAAAGAGTGTTTAATTCCACAATAAATAATCGGCTAAAAATTCTATGTATACAAGCAGATATACCTATTATTACAGTTCATGGTTTACGACACACACACGCCTCGCTTTTGATTTTTTCAGGAGTTTCAATAGCCAGCGTTGCTAAACGATTAGGTCACTCTAGTATGACAACTACACAAGAAACATATCTGCATATTATTCAAGAATTAGAAAATCAAGACAATGAAAAAATTATGCGGTGTTTAGCGCAACTGTAAAATAGAGAACCACAGTCATTTTAATCTTTGAATGACTGTGGTTTATACGTTTAATAAATGAACATTTTTTGTAAAAACGCTTTTTTGATCTCTTTAAATATCTCTATATTATTTTGATGAAGGGCAATAGTATTGTCGAACTGCTTGAAGAAGCTCCCAATTTCTTGTTGTTCTTTAAGTTTTGGATGTAATAAATTTATTTGTTTCAGGTCAGAATTATGAAGATGAACTACAGATTTTCCTTGAGCTCTTTTAACCATCTCTTTTTTCTGTGAACCATTCGAAATAGTTAGAGCTAAAAATAACGAGTTAATCAGTACATTAGGTTTAATAATATTTAAGTCACCCCCCAATATAATTCCTTTTTTACTAACAACAGAGGCTCTAGAGATATCTTCCGAAGTTTCTCCCGAGGCAGGAACGATGACTTCATTTCCTATACTAATAACAGATTTATTTTTCTGTAATACAAAAGTATCTACAGAATCAATGACTGTTTCATATTTTGTATATAGACGACCATAAAGAATAATAGGACTCCCCATTTCAGTTAAATCACTCTTAGTATATCCATATCCTTTTGAAAATTTTGCTAAATTCCCCAATC
>NZ_JBSMVT010000058.1:0-2237 GCF_053760925.1 Enterococcus olivae | reverse complement strand
TACAGAAGGTCTCTATTGTTAGCTAAATTATTTATGTGGTTCCCTTGTCCGCATTCGGTGGCGCTATTGTCCGCATTCACTGGCTCATTTTTCCGCACAGGTGGCTCTATTCGTTCGCAATATTCATCTACTTGGCATGTTGCTTCCCTAGGAGGATTACACTGGACAGATAATGGTGTGCACATGATCAAAGCAGATAACCAACTTTCGAGACCTGCGATAAACATCAGCAAAATAACACCAATTTCTGAAAATTCATGTACGAGTTCGTTCGAATGAATCCAATTAAGCCCCGCACTTCCTAGTATAACCCCAATTAATAATTGGCCAATGACAGCAGGGATACCAATACGTCTGGAAAAGTGAGTACCTAATGTGGTTGTCACTAAAATCAGACAAAGTGTACCAATAAATTCCATTTGACTTTTTCCACCTTTCAAATTCCTAATATATATCCTATCTAGTTTAGCATTAGATGCCGATTTCTGCATAAGAAAAGGGATCAATTGAGAAAAATATTTTTTCTATATAACTCTATTAGCGAATATTTTTCTGGTTTTATATGTATTATTTTAACATTCATGCTATTATGGAGCAGTTATTACTATGGAAAAACAAGTTTCAACAGCAAGAAAATAATTAATTAAATACATGATGGTAAAAAATCAGAATATAAAGTTAAGGAGTACTCAAGTATGAGAAAAAGAAAGAAAGAAGTTCCTTTTTCACCAGTTCAATGGATAACGTTTGGTTTTTTTGGATTGATTTTATTAGGAGCTAGCATTTTGATGCTACCAATCTCTTCAAAAAATGGTCTGCCAACAAATTTTTTAGACGCACTATTTACGGCAACATCTGCTATTTGTGTCACTGGATTAACGACGGTCACCACAAGTGAGCATTGGAGTATCTTTGGTCAAAGTATAATTTTATTATTGATTGAAATTGGTGGATTAGGATTTATGACCATTCCAATCTTCTTTTTTGTTGTGATGAAACGAAAAGTAGCATTAAGTACTCGCATGATTTTGCGAGAAGCCTTCAATACAGAACAAATGGTTGGAGAAATAAAAGTATTGTTATCTGTATTAAAAATTGCTTTTTCGATTCAGGGAATAGGAGTTATTTTGCTAGCTTTTCGTTTTGTGCCTCTTTTTGGCTGGGAAAAAGGACTTTGGTATAGTCTATTTCATGCTGTTTCCAGTTTTTGTAACGCAGGGTTTGATTTGTTTGGAGATAGTCTAGTAGGGTTTCAAAATGATCCATGGGTGCTAATGGTAATCAGTGCTTTAATTATTTCTGGAGGTTTAGGTTTTTTTGTTTGGCATGATGTGTTGACGATGAAACAAAATAAGCATCGTTTAAGTTTACACAGTCAAATTGCTTTACGAGTGACAGGCGTCTTATTATTAGTAGGTATTGTTGGTTTTTTCATTACAGAGTATAATAATCCTCACTTTGAAGCAGGAAATAGCGTCTATCGATTCTTTAATACAATTTTTCTTTCTGTAACACCACGAACAGCAGGTTTTGCATCCATTGATTATTTTTCTATGTCTCATGCTGGGTTGACGTTAACCATGCTTTTGATGTTCATTGGTGGGACATCGGGTTCTACAGCTGGAGGATTTAAAACAACGACTTTAGGTGTCTTACTAATTAGAATGTATTCAACGTTTCATGGACGAAGTCGAGCAGAATTTCATGAACGAACAATTAAAGAAGACACCGTTTCACGGGCATTTATTTTATTCTTCATGTTTTTAGTAATGATTATTACTAGCACCATGATCTTGTCAGTGACAGAAACTATTCCTGATGTGAATCAATTAGGGTTAGAATATATTGTTTTTGAAGTTATTTCAGCTATAGGTACAGTGGGCTTGACTATGGGATTAACACCAGAATTATCTGTTGTTGGCAAAATCATTATTGCCTCGTTGATGTTTCTTGGAAGAGTAGGTGTGTTAACTGTATTTTTCTCTCTGGTTATGCGAGGAAATAAAGCTGAGGCGAAAATCAAATATCCAGATGAAACAGTAATTATTGGATAGTTGAATTATCCATTCTTCAGTTATTTTGTATAGTTAATGGTTTCTATTATTCTATTACCTGAATAATTCATACTTTCCTTATAATTGTTTAGAAACTGCCTAACGGCAGGAAAAATTAACTTTTCGATTCTCACCCGTTAAGTGATGAAAAAAGAACCCCATTCTGTTATGGTAAAGGTGACT
>NZ_JBSMVT010000057.1:0-2349 GCF_053760925.1 Enterococcus olivae | reverse complement strand
TGAATATTGCGAACGAATAGAGCCACCTGTGCGGAAAAATGAGCCAGTGAATGCGGACAATAGCGCCACCGAATGCGGACAAGGGAACCACATAAATAATTTAGCTAACAATAGAGACCTTCTGTATAATGATATTGCATGCCTACAGGCATGACACTATATACAGGAGGTTTTATTATGATCCAATACCGCAAGATCTTGGAATTGCACTACAAGGATGTTTCCCAACGTACCATTAGTACCAGTGTGGGAAGTTCGAGGAATACAGTTTCGGATGTCATTAAACGAGCTGAAAAGCATGGCTTAGAGCGTTTAATGGACAACATGAACAATCACTGGCTTGAAGAATTTCTTTTCCCTGAGAAACAGGCGATTGAGAAAGGCTTTTTTCCACCAGACTGGGAAACGGTTCATAAAGAATTACAGAAAAAGAACGTGACCTTAAAGTTACTCCATTCGGAGTATGACCAGCAAGCACGTAACGGAGGAAAGATTCCTTATGCCTACCGGACTTTCGCAGAAAATTATGGTAAGTATGCAAAGAAATATAAAGCGACCATGCCTATTCGCAGGAAACCTGGTGAAGTTTTAGAAGTTGACTGGGCTGGTTCAACGCTGTCTATTAATGATCGTTCAAGCGGTGAACAGTTAACGGTATATGTATTTGTGGCAACTTTTCCTTACAGTCAGTACAGTTATGTCGAAGGGTTTTTAGATATGAAATCAGCCAACTGGCTAACCGGACATATCCATGCTTTTGAATATTTTGGCGGGGTTCCAGAATCACTCGTTTCTGATAATTTAAAAACGGGGGTGTTTAAAGCCGCTCGCGGAGAACCTATTCTAAATGAGGCCTACCGTGAACTGGCTGATTATTATCAAACCGTTATCGTTCCCGGAAGAGTTCGGAAGCCTAAAGACAAACCGAGTGTTGAAGGAACCGTGGGGTTCGTTTCCAGACAAATCATAGCTGCTTTGCGTCACTATCAATGTTTTGATATTCGTGACTTAAATCAGGAAATCTTGAAAAAACTTAACAAACTAAATAAAGAAGAATTTCAAAAACGTCCTGGTTCAAGAAAAAAAGCGTTTGACGAAGAGGAGAAATCCTACCTTCACCCCTTACGTCAAACACGATTTAAGTTATCGGAATGGAGAAGAGCAAAAGTTCAACCAAATTACCACATTCAAATCGAACGCATGAATTACTCCGTTCCTTACGAATATATCCAATGTGACGTTGACACCCGTCTTTCAAAGGAGTTAATTGAAGTATACTTCAAAGATGTACGGATTTCATCCCACAAGCGATTATATGGAAAAATTGGACAGTTTTCAACTTTTTCAGAACATATGCCGGATAATCATCGACTCTATTTAGAACATACACCAGAAATTAGTCGAGAATGGGCCCAAACCATTGGTTCATACATGGAAGAGTTCGTGGAGATATTGCTTAAGAATGGTTCAGAGAAAAAGGCTCTTAATCAATTAATGAGTCTACGTAGTATAGAAAAAAGACATTCAAAAGAAGAGATGGATCTCGCTGCTCAAAACCTACTGATCGCTTCCTCTAACCCAACGGTTAGTGTTTTCAAAACAATACTATCAAGAAATAAAAAACGTAATCGCGCAAAAGATGATGGCTCTTTGACAAAACTGACTACTAATAAAAACTATGGATTTGTACGTGGTGCAAACTATTTTGGAGGTAACCCTAAATGACTAATGAAGAAACATTCCGTAAATTAACAGAAATGAACATGAGTGCAATGGCTGACTCGTATAAAGAGCAAATGAATAATCGTGACTATCAAGATATGACGTTTGAAGAACGTTTCAATTTACTCGTCGATCGTGAATATTCTCGTCGTCAATCAAACAAACTGCAGCGATTGATTAACCAGGCTCAGTTCAATGAACCGTCGGCAGCAATTGAAGATATTGAATATCACCCTGACCGTCACCTTGATAAACATCTTATACTTGAGCTGGCAGCAGGGAACTATATTGAGAAACATTTGAATATCATTTTAATGGGAGCTTCCGGGAATGGTAAAACATGGTTATCAAATGCCTTCGGCATTCAAGCCTGCCGGCAACATTATAAAGTGAAATATGTTCGTCTACCAGAGCTGTTAGATGAGTTTATTTCAGCAAGAAACGAAGCAGACGGTAGTTTTCGACGACTGATTAAGAAGTATAAGAAAGTCGACCTGTTAATCATTGATGAATGGTTACTGACAGCCTTACCTGAAGAGCATACTTTAACCTTATTTGAGATTATAGAATCACGTCTGAAGACAGCCTCGACTATCTTCTGTTCACAGACGGCTCCTGAAGGATGGT
>NZ_JBSMVT010000056.1:0-2504 GCF_053760925.1 Enterococcus olivae | reverse complement strand
ATAGACGCCTCTAAAGCGGTAGGATCTTTAATTAAAGTCAAATTATCTTTCACTTGGGCACTATTCATATTTAAGGCCTTTGCAGAAGAGTCAATAACAGCCTGTAATAAGAGTTCGCGATTGGCTTTCGTAATCATGACAGTTGGCTGAGATTTTCCTTTATTTTCTTCATTCTTTTCAGCTTTAAGTGCAGTTATTTCATCTGCTAGAAATTGACGGTACTCATTAACAGAAATTCCTTGTACACTTGCACCAGCCGTCAATGCGTCATTACTTGCTAATATCATCGCCGGGTTTTTGATCAATTCCTCAGTTGTGATTTCAATATCATCATCTTCCATGTCATCATCATCTTCATAGATATCCCGACGTTCATCGGTGATAATTTTTGCAGCCTCTTCATAGGAGTGATCCTTGATGACCTCTCCTAAGTATATTGAATAGGCGTCCAGATCCATATCGCGAGCTTCAGCAGCATCTCGCATAGCTTGTTCATTATCTTTAATTAAATATAAATGTTCAGATAGATAACCTTCACTTTTATCTAATGTTTCTGATGCTTTTTCTATATCCTCTGTGATCGGATAGCCCGTCACGTTGTTGTACTTTAATTGAGAGGCACCTAAACCGGCTAATGAAACAATGACATACATTAAAATAACCGATAAGATGAGGTAAAGCGATTTGGTAAAAATGACACTTGAACGTTTTATGGGTGTTGATAAAGTATAAGCCATAGATCCAGAGTCTACCTCGCTCACTACAAGAGTATTTGCTGTAAATACAACATAAACAATTCCAAGAATAAGACCAATCAGTTTATAGAAATTTTCTAAGTTTCCTAAGAGACTGTCCATTGATGAGAGAAGACTGGAAAAAGCGGTTCCTTCCGCTGCAGCGGCAATCGATGCATATCCTGCCGCATCATAACCTATGATGAAACCAGATAAAATGACTGAAGCGACGATTGTGATAATTGCCCATAGTTTCCAATTGGTTTTGATACTTTGCTTAAATATTGGTTTTGAAAACATTTATACTTCCTCCTTAAATATCTCAGTAATATAATCTTCAAATGAGAATTTAATTTCTTTAAAATAGACCAAGTCAAAATCTTTTAAATCTTGAATGAGATAATTAATATTTTTATCATGAATTTGAACGAAAACTTGTAAATCTTCCGCTTTTACCATAGTCAATTGGTAGCCTAAATTTAAGAAACGTTCGAAATCGGCGAGTGATTTAAATTCCATTCGATAACTTTTATTCTCGTTATAACGAATGTCTGCCATATCTGTGATATCAATAATTTTGCCCTCTCGGATGATTGCGACTCGGTCACTGACTTCTTCCACTTCTTGGAAGATATTGCTAGACATAAGAATCGTTTTTCCTTGTTTCTTTTCTTGTTTTAAAAGATCAAGGAAGATGTCACGCATTAGAGGATCTAAACCTGTACTTGGTTCATCCATAATTAAGATATCTGCATTAGATGCAAATGCTGAAACAATAGCTGTTTTTTGTTTCATCCCTTTACTCATGGAACGCACATTGGCCGTCACATCTAATTGAAGAAGATTACTTAACTCTTTAGCACGTTCCCAACTTCCGCGTCCAGATAAATAGATTTGATCTTTTAAAAACTCTTCACCGGTTTTGTTTCCTGGAAAATTGATCTCACCAGGAATATAAGATACATAACGTTTGACTTCTGCACTACTTTTGGTGGCATCAAGTCCATTAATAGTGACGCTTCCTTCATCAGGTTTCAGGAAACCCATCAAGTGCCGGATAGTAGTCGTTTTTCCTGCACCGTTGATACCTACGAAGCCATAGTTTTCTCCTTTTTCAATTTCTAAAGATACATCAAATATTCCGTGTCCATTTCCATAATCCTTAGTCAAATGTTTGATATCAATGTAAGCCATATCGCAAATTCTCCTCTCCAGCAGCCACTGTTTTCTTACGATCATAAAAGTCCATAAAGTAATCTTCCAAAGTAAATTTAATTTCTGAAATAAAATTTACCTTTACCTCACTTAATTCTGTAAAAAATTCTTGCATCTTCTGATCCGTTAAACTTAGTTTAACTTGATTTTGTTCAGGTCTTTTAGTTGGAATAGTAAATTCGGTATTTTCTATAAACTTCTGATAATCCTCAAAACTAGCAAACTCAATTTTGAATGATTTATTCGTACTCTGCTTCAATTCATTGGATTCAACTGTTGAAACCACTACCCCATTCTTAATGATGGCAATGCGATCACATGTTGCATCCACTTCAGTAAAGATGTGACTAGATAGGAGGATTGTTTTCCCTTCTGATTTTTCTTTTAAGATAAATTGAATGAAGCATTCTTGCATAACAGGATCTAATCCTGAAGTAGGTTCATCTAATATCAATATTTTTGGATTATGCATAAAAGCAGTAACGACCGCTAGCTTTCTTTTGGTCCCAAGACTCATTTCTTTAATCTCTTTAGAAGTATCTACTTTAAAGAGCT
>NZ_JBSMVT010000055.1:0-3003 GCF_053760925.1 Enterococcus olivae | reverse complement strand
GGCATAGCCAGCCCGTCAAATCAGACTACCATGCCGCAACTCATTATCAAATCAACATCGGAACTTACAGATAACACATGATTTTCACGTTTTTCGAAAAGTGGCTAACTTGTTCTTGAAATTTGGGAAAAAATGGATGTAAATGCTTTAAAAAATAAAATCGGTATTTTTTCTGAAAATCATGTAATGGGTTTTATTGTCGGTACATCGATTGGTTTAATTGGTAGATATTCGATTTCAGACGCATTGATTTTAGGAATAAACGCGGCTGCGGCTTTAACGTTATTTCCACTTGTTTCTAAGTTATTTATGCAGGCATTGTCGCCTATATCAGACGCAATATCAGAATATATGAGAAATAGATTTAAAGGAAGAGAGTTGTATATTGGTTTGGACTGGCCAATCTTAGCAGGAGCAAGTGAAATTTGGGTGCTGGCTATTTTGTTAATCCCATTTGAATTATTATTTGCAGCAATTTTACCAGGAAACCAAGTATTGCCTTTTGCAGGATTAATCAACTTATCCATTATTGTAGCTGCATATTTGCTAGGACGGGGAAATATGTTGAGAATGCTTGTATATGGAATCATAACCACGCCAGTATTTCTATATATCGGAACTTACTTTGCCCCATACATTACTCAATTAGCACGTGATACAGGCGCAGTGAATGTTGAAGAAGGTACGATGCTAGCATGGGCAACTATTGAGAATGGTGAATTTAAGTTTGCTTTTGCAAATGCAATGGCAGGTAATTGGTGGGGAATAGTATTGGCAATTGCTTGGTTAGCGTTATTTGTCATTTTCTATATTGGTCGTAGTAAGGAAAATGTAAAACGTTATAGTGATGATTCAGAAATGGATGCGGTATAAGATGTTGAATAAACAAAATATTTTTAATATAAGCTCCATTTTTTTAGCTATGTTCCTACTAATTGCAGGATATTTTGGAAAGAATGCATTTCTTTCGGTATTATCTTTAATGATAGCTGTGTTGACTTACTATCAAACAAAAGGAGATAATCACACGTAAAATTATTAATTGAAAGGAGAGGAGCTATTTGATTTATACGATTACTTTGAACCCTGCAATTGATCATGTTTTTCACATTCAAGATGAATTAACTCGAGGGAAAAATAATAGAATCGCTGAAAGATATATGGATGTAGGAGGAAAAGGAACCCATGTTTCAGTCGGATTGAATATCTTAGGTAAAGAAAATAACTGTACGGGTATTACCGGAGAAAATAATTGGAATGAATTAAAGAACTTACTAATTAAACATCAAACAAAAAGTTCTTTCTATACAGTGTCTAAAGAAGACGTGCGAAATAATATTGTTCTTACAGATGATGGTGGAAAAGGTAGTTTCATGATTACAGAATATGGTTTTAAAATTAACAAACAAATTATTGATGCATTTTTCACTCAGGAATTAAATCAACTGTCTTCTAAGGATACGGTAGTAGTTGCAGGAAATCCATCTCTTCAAACACCAGTAGAAGTATTCGCTTATTTACTTGATAAGTTAGAAGAAAAAAAAGTTCAATTAATTGCTGATGTTTCAGGAAAATTTTTAGATGAAGTCTTAAAAAGAGCTGTCTTCTTAATCAAACCGAATAACTATGAATTTTCTGAAATTATAGGTGAAGAAATTCTTTCTTTGGAACATTGTATTGAAGTATATCAGAAGAAAAAGTCAGTACTAACCAATATGAAATGTATTTCTGTATCTATGGGAGAAAAAGGGTCTGTGTTACTAACAAATGATGAACAATATATATTTAATTCACCAAGAGTCAAAACAGTAAACGATACTGGCAGTGGAGATGCGTATGTCTCTGGTTTGGTTTACGGTTTTTCGGAAAAATTACCCTTAAAAGATATAGGAATTTTGGCAACTGCAGTTGGTGCTGCTAAAGCTGAAGAAACATTAAGTACAGGATTCTCAAAAGAACGTGTTCTAGAATTAAAAAAATTAGTTCAATATAGAAAGATTGGTGAATAAACATAATGCTATACTACGGAGAACGAGTAAAACTGTGTAAATTTATCAAAAAAATGTATGATCGTAAATTGACAAATGCAGCAGGAGGAAATGTCAGTATAAAAGTAAGTGATGACCACTTTATCATGTCACCAACACTAATGTCTCAAAACTATCTTTGCGATTTAAATCCAGAACAAATTTTGGTCATTGATAAAGAGGAAAATATCATTGATGGTTATGGTGGAATTACACGTGAAATTAATATGCACATGGCTGCTTATGAAGAAAATGCAAAGATTAACTGCGTAATTCATGCACATGCTTTGAATTCAATGGTTTTTGCAAGTATGGGATTAGATATGCCTAATATTAGCGAAGGAACTCAAAAAATGGGAGAAATCAAATGTCTGGAATTTGCTCCAGCAACCACTCCTGAGTTAGCTGAAAAAGTTAGAAAAGAAGTAAAACAAGATCAAGCTATATCGAAATCCTATCTGTTACGAAAACATGGTGTTCTAGTAGTTGGAGCTACTTTAGAGAAAACCTATGATATGCTTGAGCGACTCGAATGGAATGCATACATCGCCAAAGAATATTTGATTTTTAAACAATTAGGAATAACAGGTATAGATGACCTTGTTGAATATGATTATAACACAGAAGAGTGAAAATTTGCTTCAAGAGTCTGAAGATAGAAACCAAAATAACAAATATACTTTATTTTAGATATTAATTCTAAAGTAATTAATAACAAGCCATGTTAACTATATAGCTAACATGGCTTGTTATAGTTAGTAGTATCATAAAATTGATAGCGATTTTACGCTAATCCTGTTTATTTTTGTTATAATTAATCGCTTAACTTATTTAAAATTGAAAAAATAGCCTGAATAATTCATAGCTCAATATTTAATCTATTTTATCGAACGAATAACCTATTTTGAAATAAGGTCAGGTATTTTCTCTAAAAATAATCTGTTTTCAGACTGTATACTCTTGGATAAAGCTTTTT
>NZ_JBSMVT010000054.1:0-3217 GCF_053760925.1 Enterococcus olivae | reverse complement strand
TATTCTGAGTTTGCGTCATCGTAAATTCATCCTTTATTGATTGTGTTGGAACTTCAATAATACATGAAATTTTACGATGACGTTTTTTTAATGCCTCAGGTGGCTAAGTTCATTATAAAATGCGCCAATAGATTTTTTATCCATATATTCTCGATCAATTTTAATTAATTTTTGTCCAGCTTTTACTTTTTGATTTTCTTCAACCAACAATTGAAAACCTTCTCCATTCAATTCCACAGTGTCTAAACCTATATGAATCATTATTTCTAGACCGTCTCGCCCTTTTATGCCAAGAGCATGTTTAGTCTGAGCAATCATCTCTATTTTTCCATCTATAGGTGAACAAACAAAATTCTCTTCAAAAGTAAAGGCTAATCCATCTCCTAATAATTTATTACTAAACATTTTATCAGGAACGCTTTCTAACTCTAAACATTGACCATTGACTGGTGCCGTAATTTGTATCTCTTTTGTTTTAAAAAAATTAAACATCGAATACTCTCCTTCCTAAACATTTTTTTATAGAACAAAAAAACTCTTCGATAGACATACCAAATAAATGCATCACGCATAGATTTAGGTTAAGCCTCCCGAAGAGTTACAATCCTAATTAAATTAACTTTATACCAATATGATTTGTCAAATTAAGTTAGAATAAAATGCTTCTTGTACATAGCTCAAAAATACTTCGATAGGTGTTTTGTAATTCAAGGATTTTCTTGGAATATGATTACGTTGATTGCTGACGCTTGAAATAAATGGTTGGTCGACTTCTCTAAAATCCATTGATTTTGGTAATCCGTTACGACGTAGAATCCCGTTGGAATTCTCGTTTAATGGACGTTGAGAAGGTGTTCCAGGATCAGCAAAATAAATAGCAATATCATGCTGATTACTGACAGTTTTCCAGTTAGAAAATTCTTTTCCACAGTCAAAGGTAATGGATTTAAAGAAGTTTTTAGGAAAGCGAGAAAACCAACAGTTAAGGGCAGTTTCAATATCTGATGCCTTACGGCCGTTAGGTTTAATCGTGATAATTACTTTAGATAATCTTTCAACCAAAGTAATGACGGCACTTTTATGATGAACGCCAACAATTGTATCACCTTCAAGGTGACCGAATTCAGAATTGAAATCTGGATAATTATCAAGTCGATTATGGATTGAACGCTTAAACTGTTGTTTTCCACGTTTTTCCTGATGGCCATTAGGTTTTCTTTTCCCTTTCATAGGTAGTGTTTCAACATCAAATATTCCTTTAGAAAACAAACGGTAGAGTGTTCTCATACCACATGAAATAGTTAATTCTTGACGCCCAATAATGATGTCAGGCGTCCAACCAAGAGAAACTTTCTCTTTAATGTAATCCACTTCATGAGCAGGTAATTGAATGACTTTTCTACCACATTTTTTCTTATTTTCTTTATACTGATACCAATAATCAAGTGCTGTCTTGCCTAATTTAAATTGATTAACGACCGTATAAATCGTTTGAATAGCGCGTTTCATTCGTTTGGCAATATCAGTCGGTTTAGTCCCTTGAAGAAAATAAGATTCTATCATAGTCAGTTCGTCTATGGTAAGATGTTTGTAGGTCATTTATGGTTTACACTCCTTTGTTTTCTTTGGTCGGAAATACAATTTGAGTGTACCATAAATGGCTTTTTTATTTTTCTAACTTAATTTTACAATTCGCGAACACAAAAAGAGCGTAAGCAAACAAGACTCTCCTCACCTTTGGAGAACATGTCTTGAAAGCTTGCGCCCAACCTTGTTTTTTTATGAAATTAATATAACCTTAACAAAGATATTAACTTTTGTCTACTTCAATGCTAAAAAAATCATCCGTTCTCTTTATTCTAAGGTTCCTAGCAGTATAAAAAATCATTCTTCACTACTATTTCTTGCATTTGAGGAAATAGATGCTCGCATATTCGTATCTGCATGGATGTTTTTTAATGTATAGTAATCCATTGCACCTAACGTTCCCTTTTGTAATGCTTCCGCCATAGCTAATGGAACTTCCGCCTCTGCCTCGACAACTTTCGCGCGCATTTTTTCAACTTCTGCACGCATTTCTTGTTCTTCGGCAACTGCCATGGAACGGCGCTCTTCTGCTTTGGCTTGCGCAATATTTTTATCTGCTTCAGATTGGTCCGTCTGTAATTGTGCACCAATATTGCGCCCCACGTCGACATCGGCAATGTCAATGGACAAAATTTCAAAAGCCGTTCCAGAGTCTAATCCCTTACTTAAAACAGTTTTAGAAATAGCCTCTGGACTTTCCATCACCAAATCATGTCGTTCAGCTGAACCGACTGTGGTGACAATCCCTTCTCCAACACGTGCAATAATTGTGTCTTCTCCCGCTCCACCAACCAGCCGTTCAATATTAGCACGCACAGTTACTTTAGCTTTCACGATAATTTCGATACCATTTTTTGCTACGGCACCAATCATCGGTGTTTCAATTACTTTTGGATTAACCGAGACTTGAACTGCTTCAAAAACGTCTCGTCCAGCTAAATCAATCGCAGCTGCTTTCTCAAACTCTAAATCAATATCTGCGCGATGAGAAGCAATTAACGCATCTATCACACGGTTAACATCTCCACCTGCGAGATAATGTGCCTCTAATTGATCAGTTGTTAAATCTAATCCAGCCTTCGTTGCTTTAATTAGTGGCTGAATAATTTGTCGAGGTGATACTCGTCTTAAACGCATCCCGATTAACGTACCGATACTCACTTTAACTCCTGAAAAATAAGCTGTTATCCACAAACCAATAGGAACAAAACTAAAAAACAAACCAACTACAATCAAAATAAGAATAGCAACTATAACTATCCCAATCGTTCCATTACTAATTCTATCCACTGCATCCTCCTCCTTTTTTCATACATGAATTTACATTCACTATATTATTACTTTATCATAATATATTTTTAACTTTTTAGCTATTCAATTGTGAAGACCTCTTTTCTGTGAATATATTATGATCACTCTATTCGACAGAAATCACTGACTTTTTTTCTATTTACACATAATATTTTACACTCTTATGAAGTAAATTTTTAACAAACTACTTAATACCTGAATAATTCATAGCTCAATATTTAATCTATTTTATCGAACGAATAACCTATTTTGAAATAAGGTCAGGTATTTTCTCTAAAAATAATCTGTTTTCAGACTGTATACTCTTGGATAAAGCTTT
>NZ_JBSMVT010000053.1:0-4334 GCF_053760925.1 Enterococcus olivae | reverse complement strand
TGAGGGGTTGCCCCTTGTGAGAGTAGGACGTCGCCACGCAGATTTAATTATTCCGGCATAGCTCAGTTGGTAGTAGCGCATGACTGTTAATCATGATGTCGTAGGTTCGAGTCCTACTGCCGGAGTTCTCATTTTATGAGAGAAAGAAGAGTATTGCGTTTCTTTCAGCCCGGAGAGTTGTCCGAGAGGCCGAAGGAGCATGATTGGAAATCATGTAGATGGTAACCACTGTCTCAAGGGTTCGAATCCCTTACTCTCCGTTTTTTACAGACCGGTCCGTTGGTCAAGTGGTTAAGACACCGCCCTTTCACGGCGGTAACACGGGTTCGAATCCCGTACGGATCATTTACATTTTTAATGAACAACCTGGAGGTTTAGCTCAGCTGGGAGAGCATCTGCCTTACAAGCAGAGGGTCAGCGGTTCGATCCCGTTAACCTCCATTACGGTTTGGTAGTTCAGTTGGTTAGAATGCCTGCCTGTCACGCAGGAGGTCGCGGGTTCGAGTCCCGTCCAGACCGTTTTTCATTATTTTTGTAAAAAATCGAATAGTTTTTCTTATTGGTATGGCTCGGTAGCTCAGTTGGTAGAGCAATGGATTGAAGCTCCATGTGTCGGCAGTTCGATTCTGTCCCGCGCCACCATGGAGGAGTAGCGAAGTGGCTAAACGCGACGGACTGTAAATCCGTTCCTTAGGGTTCAGTGGTTCGAATCCACTCTCCTCCATTCCATAGGGGCATAGTTTAAAGGTAGAACAGCGGTCTCCAAAACCGTTAGTGTGGGTTCAATTCCTGCTGCCCCTGCCATGGCGACCGTGGCGAAGTGGTTAACGCACCGGATTGTGGCTCCGGCACTCGTGGGTTCGATTCCCATCGGTCGCCCTTTTATTATTCTTGGGGTATAGCCAAGCGGTAAGGCAACGGACTTTGACTCCGTCATGCGTTGGTTCGAATCCAGCTACCCCAGTTTTACTTGCAAAAGTAAAAATAAATAGTATAATGGCGGTATAGCCAAGTGGTAAGGCAGAGGTCTGCAAAACCTTCATCACCGGTTCAAATCCGGTTACCGCCTTAGTACTAAATTTACTCCTTAACATGCCGGCGTGGCGGAATTGGCAGACGCGCTGGACTCAAAATCCAGTGCCCGTTAAGGGCGTGCCGGTTCGACCCCGGCCGCCGGTATAGAAAAGACTGTTAAATCATTGATTTGACATTCTTTTTTTGCGTTGTGGTGCGAAAATGGTGCGAATGTCAAATTTTGAATGTTTTTTTAGAACAAAACTTAGTTATTTAATAATTAGTTGAGTGAAGTAAACAGTTATCAAATATGGTTAAGGTGCTGGAAAATTTCAGTACCTTTTTTTAGTGAAATTGTGACAATACGTGAATCTACAATTCATAAAATAAATGGATAAGAGGTTAAGTAAGTTAGAAAATGCATAACAGAATTGCACTTTTGTAAATGTAAAAAAAATTCCAGAAATTTTTACTAGTGATCGTAGACCATGGATTACTTCTTAACAAAAAAATGTGCAGGCTTCATAAAGTTAATTCAAACAGTAAGTTTGTTATAAAATAGTTCTAGAGCTTTTTTTCTAAAACGGTTATAATTAATTGTAAGTTATGTTAGAATAGGAACGTAAGTTCGGGGAGAGGATGGATATGATGAAGGATGTTATTCAAAAAGTTAAGTTCTCTGATTTAGATGTAAATGATCAATTTTTTGACTCTTTAAAAAAAGATTATGACTTTGAAAGATGGTTTTTAGGTAAGAGTAGTGAGGATGCATATATTTTTAAAGATAAAGGTATGCTAAATGGGTTTCTGTATTTGAAGGATGAATGTGAGGAGGATCAAACTATCTCTCCTAAATTTGTCAAAAAGAGACGATTAAAGATAGGAACATTTAAAATTAATGCACATGGAACTATTTTAGGGCAACGTTTTTTGAGTATTGCTTTACAAAAGATGATTGAAACCAATCAAGATTTTATTTATGTCACAGTTTTTGAAAAACAAGAAGGATTGATTCAACTCTTAGAAAAGTTTGGGTTTCAAATTTGGGGAACAAAAGCAAATGGTGAGTTAGTCTATTACAAAGATCAAACTATTTTTGAAGATATTTATAAAGACTATCCTAAAGTTAATTTAGAAAGTAATAAATATCTATTATCTATAAAACCTGAATTCCATACTAAGATGTTCCCTGACTCTAAATTACGCACTGAAAAAAATCATATAGTTGAGGATTTATCTTTCACCAATACAACTGAGAAAATATATATCACTAATATGTATGGAGTTAAAGGAATGAACATAGGCGATTTGATAGTGATATATCGGATGAAGGATTACAATGCTCGTTCAGCTGAATATAGTTCAGTAGCGACTTCTTTGTGTACTGTGGCAAGCGTAAAACACATGAATAATTTTAAAAGTATTGATGAGTATCTCAAATATTGTGGAAAAGGTTCTATCTTTAGTGAACAAGAACTTAGAGGTTACTATCAAACAAAAAAATATCCCTATATTATTAAAATGCTGTACAATTTAGCGCTTCCTAAACGAATCATTAGACAAGACTTGATAAACAAAGTAGGATTGGATAGAGAAGCATATTTTGGTTTCATGAATTTGTCAAATAATCAATTTGAAAAAATATTAGAAATAGGTGAAGTATATGAAGGTTTTATTATCCATTAAACCTGAATTTGTAGAAGAAATTATGGAAGGCAGAAAAAAGTTTGAATATAGAAAAAATATATTCAAGCGAGATGATATTTCATCTATTGTAGTTTATGCCACCAAACCTTATGGAAAAGTGGTTGGAGAATTTGAAATTGAAAGTATCATTAAAGATCGTCCATCCAATATTTGGAAAGAAACGAAACAATATTCTGGAATTTCAAGGAAATTTTTTAATGAATATTTTGATGGTCGTGATACAGGATTTGCTATTCAAATCAAAGAATTTATAAAGTATGATGTACCAATGGATTTGAATTATTTTGATAAAAAGATAAAAGTGGCACCTCAATCTTTTTGTTATATTGAAGGGTAACTGAGATAAATGAAATATATCTTATTAGCAGGAATTCATGGTGTTGGGAAATCTACCTTATTGGATCAGATTAAAAAAGTATATCCAATTGAGGCTTATACTATCAGTTCCTTGATTAAGAAAGCTGATCAACAAATAGATACCTCAAATAAACAAACAAAAGAAATTGCTGAAAATCAAAATCTATGGAAAAAGGAACTTAAAAAAATAGATTCCTTATCACCAAAAATAATACTTGATGGGCATTTTACGCTATTAAACAATACTGGAGAAATTGTTCCTTTACCATTTGAAACCTTTGAAAACGTTGATATTGTAGGTATTGTTTTGAAGAAAGAAATTCCAGAAGTGATTCAATCACGGCTATTTAATAGAGATAATCATGCTTGGGAGCTTGAAAGGATTCAAGAATTTCAAGAAGTTGAAGAAAATACTGTGAGAAGTTATTCTTTAAATGCTAAAATACCTCTTTTTGTATATGATAATACTAACCAATTTGACGATTTAATCAATTTTATTGATGAGAGGTGATAAGTTTGGAGCATAAGCTGAAGATTGATACAGAGTATTTTGAAGCCGTGCTAAATGAAAAAAAGAATTTTGAAATACGATTTAATGATCGGAATTTTCAAATTGAAGACATTGTAATCCTACAAGAAATAACTGAAAATAGAGAGTATACTGGTAGAGAGATAACTGCCACAATCTCTTATATAACAGACTTCGAACAAAAAGAAGGATTTGTAGTATTCAGCTTCAAGAAGCTAAAATAAATTTTCAAAACCACAGAACTTGAGAAAGTATCTGTGGTTTTCTTGTATCTTATAGACTTTAAAACTAATTAATAAGAGGTAAATAAGGAGATCAATGAGAAAACTTGCCACTTTCTATTAATAGTGTCAATCTCATAAATGAGTATTTTGATTTAGTTTTCCTATTTGGAGGGGATATCATAAAATATGAAATACGAGCACCACCATGAATAAGAACATTTTCATATTAAACTAAGGAGAAAACAAATGAATAAGAAAAAACGACAAGCGATCTCGCTAGTGGGTGTACTCACAGTGATGATTGCTTTTTTTATTACCCCAATTATGGCTCTTGCAGCTTCGGTCAATTATGAAAAAATTGGAGATTATGTTTCTACTGAGTATTGCGGACAGTTTGAGCCACTCATGCGGAATTTAGAGCCAGCGAGTGCGGGAGATAAAACCGGTCAATGCGGAAGATAAGGCCACTGATATATCTTATTATATCAGTGGCCTGCCATTAT
>NZ_JBSMVT010000052.1:0-5127 GCF_053760925.1 Enterococcus olivae | reverse complement strand
TACCATTTGTTGTTTAAATTCTTTTGAATAGGTTCTTCTTTGACGTTTTGACATAATTTTTCCTCCAGGTGTTTTCTCTTATTGTACACACCTTATTTTTTCTGTCTAGTCCAGTGTAACCTATCCATAATATTATTGTATGGGTTTTCTATAATTTCTTTTAGAGTGACATATCCAGTGTTCATATATTGTCGTGATAACTTTATGTAATCTTCACCAATTTTTTTACTCCACTTTATATGTATTTTCATTTCCTCATTTACTATCTTCCTAATATCCTGATTATCCTCAATCCAAATATACTCCACGTCTATTTTCAATCCTTTCACAAAAATGTTAAATTAATTTTTAAAACTGTATTATTCAAATAAAAATTGCTCAATCCAATAAATTAGTATAACCATATATACTGTTGTTTGAAAACTAATATAGCATATTTTTCCGATAATGATATCAGTTTCTTAATCTCAGAGAATGTTCCTGAAAAAACTAAGAGAGAATACAACAAAAATAAGTTGGTTCTTATTGATTAGGCAAATTATTAATATGATAGGCAAAAAAATTCACTCTCAAAAAGAAAGTGAATTTTTTTGTAATTTATTTGTTTAAATAACACATATTAATATATAAGTTTACTTAAATTCAAATAGGTTTTTATATTAATCAAGGAAGCAAATATTACAAAGTATAATTCATTGTAAAAAATATATCAGTTAAAAAAGCGATAGGATATCAAATGCACATTCAATACCCTATCGCTTTAAAACCGCTATTTTTATCGTCCTATTGCAGATTTTTAATCTATTTAGCTAATAACTAATAAAAATTATCCCTTCTTTGATATACCTTCACTAAATACAGGGAAAACGTGGGCTTCCTCATAATCCTTAATTGGTTCAATCGCTTTCAAAAAATTCATATCTTTTTCAAAAATTTCAAAATCTAACTTTGCATTACTTTTGATATGACTTAAAGTTTGAGGTTTAGGCAAAGGTAACATTCCTAGCTGTAGACAATATTTGATACTTAATTGAGGTACGGCAGAAGTTTCATTATCTTCCAGTAAGTCATGGTGTTATCTCAATTCAGCTTGTACTGGATTAAAGTAGCTAATAGAATTATTCAATTTTCAAAGAACTTTTTGGTGCTTCTACTAATAAGAACAAAAAGATACATAAACAGGGCACACTTTTTTGACTTTTTATTTTCGAAGGACAAATTTATTAATAGAAATAATCAAAGCTTCCATACATTCCTGATAACAATCCTCGTCAAAACAACCTTTTTCTGTTACTTTCTTAATGACTAATGGTTCAAATCATTTAGCAACCTTTTCAACAGCTCGAGTGTCGCCTTCCTTATCAATAATACATAATTGGTATAAATTTTCCATTTTTCCCTCTCCTCCATGTACTTTTTTTAAATGTCAGAATTAACTTTAAATCACTAGTGTTGCATAAAAACATTTTAGAATATTCTGAAAACTACTTTCTCTGAAAATAAGTCAATAAAAACTGTGCTGACTCAGAGGATGACTTTTTCCAGAAAATTTTTTATCTGTTATTCAACTGAAAACCAAAAGGAACGATCCAGATTTCTTTTTTCTCATGTGGGAATTAATTTTCTAACCAACACTCAAAAGGCTGAAACAGTAAATAACGAAAGAATCGTTTGATTTGGAACACTGATTTCACTGTCTTCGTTTCTAATTTGATGAGAAACGTGAGAAGAGCGGAAATCATCGTTAGAATCAATTGATTCTGCACGCCTTTTTCATTTTGAGAAAAGAAGGTTTTGCTGGTCATGTGTTGTTTGATGTGTTTGAAAAACAATTCGATTTGCCAACGAGCGTGATACATATCAGAAATTTCTTTCGAAGAGACATCCATTCGATTGGTGATAAATTGAAACTCACGTCCGTTCTTGTCTTGAACAGTCACTAGTCGAAAATTGGCGGTCAAATAAGTCTTAGACCCCAAGCGAACGAGGTCATCTCGTAGAATTTCTTCTTCTGGCGATTTTTCTAGTGTGTCTATCATATGAACTTTGGTATTTTTCTTGATACGAGTGACGAAGAAATACCCGTCCCAATGCATCTGATCCATCTTTTCAAAATCCAAGTAACCACGATCAAAAACATACGTTGCCTCTGGTTCATTCACCAGTACTGTCAGTTGATTGACATCATGTTCGTGTGCATTGGTTAATGTAAAATCAGTTGGATACATCGTGGCATCATCCATATAACAGAAGTTCAAGTGCAATTTAATACCTGACTTGGTTTTACGAAAAGTCGCCCACTTATGACGTTTTAAACTAAGCGAAAACGTACTGGAATCAATCAAATACAGATGATTTCGCTTGGTTGGTTTGATTTGATGTTGAACTTTTTTTAACAGTTGTTGAAAAATTTCTTCTAACACTTTAGGTTCAAGTGCATTAAATGCTCGAGACAATTGGGTATGACTAATCGATGACACATCGGTTTCTAGTTGGAGCGATTGGTCGATAAGAGCTGTACTCAAGTCGCGTAAGCTTTCCTTTTCTTCGTTAATACCGTAAAGAAACAGCTTCAAAACGGCTTCGAAACTTAACTTTTTGCGATACGAATTGTAGTTGAGTACAAACTGTTTTGAAAAAACAGAAAGATTTTCTAAATTTATGGCAGAAAACCATTTATTAAATGCCGAGTTTATTTTATACTTATCCATGTGTGAGTCCTTTGTATTGGTCTTGGATAAGTCATCCAAGTACTAGTATAAAGGATTTTTTTGTTTCATAGAATAGGTTATAATTTTAATGCAACACTAGTGACTTTAAATATCTCATTTTTTTATCTTCTTATAAGTTTTTGCTTAAAATTATTGACTGACTTGTTCACGATAAAGAATCGCTCTCTTGCATTCATCTTGTTGAGAGCTGTTTCTAGCTCATCACTTTCTATAGACAATTTGACATTAAAAATAACGACATTTGGAATTTGAAATTCCCCATCAGAAGTTTTCGGATCAACAAATAGAACTGAGGGGTCTTCAATAAATTCTTCAAAGTTATTTTGACGAAGTTTCTTAGCATAAAAATTGTTTCCACGATTTAAAATGACTTTTTCAAAATATTTAGCTAATTGTGCGCTGTATCGTTCTTCTTTCGTCTTCATTAGAATCCCTTCTCTTTCATTTATTTAATCGAAAGAGAAAGTTTGAATAGAACACTAATGCAGTCTATATTGCCAATATCCTCGATACGCTCGTTCAACAGGAATCCGCTGATCTTTATTCATGCGTGGTAAAATAGTGCATGTTAAATTGCGAATCGTCATCACAGAACCTTTTGCTTCAATAATTTGTTCCAGTATTTCTTGATTTTTCAATGGTCTCTCAGCTTCTTTTAAGATGGAGGCAATCGTTAGACTTATTTCTTGATACGAAATCCCCTTTCTTTTTGGTGGTGTACCCTTATACCTTTGATATTCGCTTTCCTTCTTTAAATCAATGGGTTGCTGCCTATTTGTATCAGAACCTCCATCTGTCGATACATGAAGATTTTCTAACTTTTGTTTCCACTGATAATAAATTTTAGCCAGCCGTCTCCTTTCCACTATAATCAGCTTTAATTGTTCATAGATATATTTTTTCTCATCATTAGTGTCCATTCATCATCTTCTCTTTTCACTATAAAGAACAAAATCGTTGCTAAAAAAGACACGATTTATACAAAAAAAGAAACAAATAGCCAATATGACTATCTGTTTCTCAATAAAGAATATTTCCGATTTTTAAATTATACATATTGAAATCATTAAAATTTTAGTGGAATAAAACTAAACATTCATTCTAAAATAGTCTTATAACTATTCTTCTATATATCGACAAACAGTATTTTAAATACCATTTGCCAAGTTTACTTCAATTAAAAATAATTATTTACTTTTCTAAACTTTCAACATAAGAATCGACAGCCAATAAAGCATTTGCCACATCTTCCGCAGTTATTTCAAATGGCATTTGCTGAATAGTTTCTGTGGGTGCCGTTGCAAGTTCGCCAACTTTTAGTAAATCCTCATAGGAAACTTTGTCTAAATGCATTTCTTTTAGGGTTGTTGGTAATCCTAGTTTTTGATAAAAAGTAACATATTTATCAATTTCTTCTGTCGATCTGTTTTCCAAAAAGAGTTGAGTTAATGTCCCATACGCTACCTTTTCTCCATGTGTTAGATGATGAATATCCCCTGTTAATGCTGTAAATCCATTATGAATGGAATGCGCAGCTCCTAAACCGCTACTTTCAAATCCTACACCACTTAATAGCGTATTAGCTTCGACAATCGCATCTAATGCTTTTGTCACTACTTTGGCTTCATTCGCTGCAACAGCTGAAAAACTATATTTGAAAAGAACTTCTTCGCATTTTTCTGCAATGGCAATTGAAGCTAACGTTTGTGTTCCACCAACTAAATTTTCTCCGTTATTTTGATAAACAGCTTTCGCCTCGATCCAAGTAGCCATCGCATCAGCAATTCCTGATTTCAATAAGCGAACAGGCGCTTTACTAATGACTTCAGTATCAAGAAGTACTAAATCTGGATTTTTTTTATAGAAAATATATTTCTCAAAAACACCTTCTTCTGAATATACAACAGAAACAGATGAAGTAGGCGCATCAGTCGAAGCGATTGTTGGTAAAATAGCCAAAGAATTATTGGTAAAATTACTGACAGCTTTTGCCGTATCAATTGCTTTCCCTCCACCTAATCCAATAATCAAATTACATTGTCGTTGTTTCACTAAATCAGTAATCCGATTAATTTCTTTCATTGATGCTTCCCCCTGAAATTTATCAACGAAAACTTCCATATCATTCATATTTAAATGTTCTTTTAAGTCTTTTCCTACCAAATCCCAAACAACATTATCAGTAATAATCAATGCTTTGTCTCCAAGTACTTTCAGATAGTCGTAGCTTGTACCTAATACACCTTTTCCTTGAACATATCTAGATGGTGAATATTGCGAACGAATAGAGCCACCTGTGCGGAAAAATGAGCCAGTGAATGCGGACAATAGCGCCACCGAATGCGGACAAGGGAACCACATAAATAATTTAGCTAACAATAGAGACCTTCTGTAT
>NZ_JBSMVT010000051.1:0-6150 GCF_053760925.1 Enterococcus olivae | reverse complement strand
AAATAAATAAAGAGGCGAGCGATGAGCGGTTGGCAGTCTTTGAAAAAGCTCCTTTTAAGGGGCAGCGAATGGCGACCTCTTCTAGAGGTGATAAAAAGCCACCCGTTTTCACGGGTGGATAATTACTCATAGCTGCTTTTGCATCCTTATACATAGAATACCATCTTCTTCAAAGGGTTCAGAGCAGGTCTCATAACCCAGTTTTTGATAGAACGAGAGGGCCGTTTTTTCTGCAGAAAGTCGGGAGAAACGGTAGCCATCTTCTATAGCCTGTCTTTCAAAATACTCTAAAAGTATCCGACCGATGCCTTTTCGACGATATTTTTTAGCTACACAAAAACGATCAGGCTGGATCGTATCGTGCGTGTAGGCCTGATAACGGATCGTCGCGATAGGTTGTTGCTTCTCAAAAAGTACCAAAGAAGGGGCAGACTGTTCATCGATTGTATCGAATTCCCATTGCAATGGAATTTTTTGTTCAAGCACGAATACTTGGAAGCGAAGATGGAAAGCGGCTGCTTGGATCCAGACATCATTACCAAAATAAAGTGCCTGACAAGCAGAGGACAGGGCTTTGGACCATTCTTCTAGACGTTGTTGCATCCGACCATTGTTGGCACCGCTAGTTGAGGAACAGTCAATGACAGGGATCGATGCGAACAACGGCTGTTTGTGTATTTCTTCAGAGGCTTTTTTACCATTTGCAATAATTTTTTTTATGGAAGTTTTTTTCAGTAATTCATCGAATTGATTCAGTTGAGTTTCTTTAAAGTGATGGTCCATGCTCCCCTCACGCTGAAAAGTGCTATAGACATCCCATAATCCAATTTTATGTGCTTTGAGAATGCGCAATCGCTCTGAATATTCCTTAGGATCGGGAACGGCCAATGCTTGAAAAACCGTCTTCCAAAATTGATTGCTTGGATTGCCGTAATACTGTCTTTTTTTCAGTGATTGTTCGCTGGGAGCACTACCCAGAATGAGTATCTCTGTGCGCTCATCATAGATAGGTGCCAGTCCATTTTCCATGTTTTTCTCCTTTCTTTTTCTCAGATTTGCAATGAAATTGATTGTTTTAGTGGTATACTTGATTGTATCAAATACCGATCATAGATGAAAAGGGGAAAGTAGAGTGAATCTCTTTGAAGCATTAGAATGGAGTAATTGGAAAAATTTATCGACCGAATTAAGAGTTCAAGTAATTAGTCAGGTACTGATGTATTTTGTCAGTCCTTTAAAAAAAGTTTCGGATGTCGTTTATTGCGAATTCAAACTTTCAGGAGTAAAATGTGGAAGCTTTGAATGCTCGATCGATGGGGAGCGATTTGTTTTGGTACCGGGTAGCAAAGAAGTGATTTTGGGATGGGATCTTGGAACTCAAGGCTTGCCAGTCACTGCCTGGGATTCCAAACGAAAAGAGAGCAGCGACTATTATGAAACAATGGCACGCAGCTATACACTAGAAACGACCGAAGACTGGGATGATTTTGTCAATGAATCAACGAGTACCCTACGGAAAGTCACGGTTCCACCAATGCTAGTGCAGAAAGAAGCTTTGCCGGCGGGGACAGATTTGATTGGTGAGCTAAATATTGTGACAGGGGAATTCACGGGGTTGGTTGAACAGTTTTCACCAGTTGAACCATTGTTGAGAAAGCATTTCAAGCAACCGCAGAGTCTGGAAGAAAGCCTAATGTGGCAAATGCCGGAAGAAATTTTTGAAAAAGACAGCTTTTATGCCGTTCTTCAGTCAGAGGAAGAATGTTATCGTGTTTATAGTCATCAAACGTGTTCCTTGACTGATTTGAGAAAAAAAGTACATCATGAAATTTTTGATTTACTGGATGAAGATCAATGGGAATACGCAGTAGGGGGCGGCACTAGAAAATTGTTTCGTTGGGGCAATGAGATTCCCCAAGACAGTAATTATTATGGAAAACAAGTATTCAAGAAAATGAAACAGGAAAATATGTTTGGTCTATTTTTTGACACGAGTCGAACGCGCTGGGAGGTAACAGATTCCAATCGTTTGAAACTGGAAAAATTGACAGACACTCAGATTCCGTTATTCGATTCCTTACCATTGTCCTCTTACTATCGTTCTCGAAAAATTTTATCTGAAGATGAGACACTCGATCCCTGCGACTTTCTATATCGGAAAGCTATTATCATCCGATCAGAATAATAAAAGTCTTGTAGAGAATTAGGTGTATATTCAATGACTCGTCAAAAACAGAAAATTGGAAAAATCGGTCGATGGTTACTTATCTTGTATCTGACAGTCGACGTACTTGTCTTGATAAAACAGGAGGAGTTGATCGAACTGCTGGACAGGACGGCTAGTACCTTTGAATTGAAGCAAGAAGATGTGGCAGCGATTCGTTACACAGACGAGGCTGATGGAAAGTTTATTGTTTCTTTTACGGACACCCATCTAGAGGACTTGATAGTTGATTTTAACGTGGAGGAGTTCTCTGGTCAGAACAGAGGAAGAGTTCTTTTAAACATTTTGCATGACGGGAAAGTATTGTCTTACGCTTATGGTAGTGTTCCGATCCCTTTTGACCGTCGAGAAGCGGCTGATTTTGTAGGATCTTCTATCGATCGATGGGATATGATTTTTACTAGCCGTTTGCGCACTTACAGTCGTACGGAACATGCAGTTCAATTTTTATTGCTTTTGTTTGTGGAAATTTTACTGGGCTTTTTATTACTAAAAATGATTAGATATTTTCAGCTTTAACATAGCAAGCAAAAGATTGAAAAAAACTCTCAATTGAAACTTTCTCAAATCCGAGAATTTTGAAAGAAAAAATTGACATTTGCCCAATCTTTGCCTATACTTTGTGGAGTAGAAAAGGATATGGTCAACAGGTAGGTCCTCACAGAAATCTTTTCGTTTGCTGAGAGAAAAGAATGGCTGCTCTTTGATTGCTCCCTTTAAAATTATTTGGTAGAAATATCAACGCAACTCAGCGTTATAGAGATCAAGAGGTAATGATACGACATCATTGCAAACAAGGTGGTACCGCGTGTAGACGTCCTTGTCTTGCAAGGTGTCTTTTTGTGTACAAAATTTAATACTTTAATATGAACAAGGATGTCAGTTCCACTTTGGTAGCCTTACTTAGTAGGGCATCTATATTAAATTGAAGTAGCTATAAAAAAAGGCCAGCTAGTGGAATGATATACGGCGTGAAAATCGAACTAAATTTTGCTTGCAAAATTTAATACTTTAATATGAACAAGGAGAGAAAACAATGAAACAGTTATCTAGTGCAGAAGTTCGTCAAATGTTCTTGGATTTTTTCAAGGAGAAAGGACATTCGGTGGAACCGAGTGCTTCATTGGTTCCCGTAGACGATCCTACTTTATTATGGATCAACTCTGGAGTAGCCACACTGAAAAAATATTTTGATGGATCGATCGTTCCGGAAAACCCACGGATCACCAATGCACAAAAATCGATTCGGACTAATGACATTGAAAATGTTGGTCGGACAGCTCGCCACCATACAATGTTTGAAATGCTGGGTAATTTTTCGATCGGTGATTATTTTAAAGAAGAAGCAATCGAATGGGCATGGGAATTTTTAACTTCTCCCAAATGGATCGGTTTTGATCCTGAAAAATTATATGTAACTGTTTATCCAAAAGATACTGAAGCGAAACGTATTTGGAGTGAGGAAGTCGGTCTTTCTGAAGATCACATCGTTGAAGTAGAAGATAATTTCTGGGATATCGGTGCTGGACCAAGTGGACCGGACAGTGAGATTTTTTATGATCGTGGCGAAGAGTTCAACAATTTAGCTGCAGATGATCCGGAAAATTATCCTGGTGGCGAAAATGAACGCTATCTAGAAATTTGGAATTTAGTCTTCTCTGAATTCAATCATAAACCAGACGATACCTATGAACCACTGCCCCATAAAAATATTGATACGGGCATGGGATTAGAGCGCATGGTCTCTGTTATTCAAAACGCACCAACCAATTTTGAAACAGACTTATTCCTACCGATCATTCATGAAATCGAAAAAATCAGTGGGAAAGTCAAATACGGAGAGAATCCAGTTACGGATGTCTCTTTCAAAGTAATTGCCGACCATATCCGTGCGTTGTCATTTGCGATCGGTGATGGGGCGTTGCCGTCAAATGAAGGTCGTGGCTACGTCTTGCGCCGTTTGTTGCGCCGTGCAGTTATGCATGGACAAAAATTACAGATTAAATCAGCTTTCTTGTATCAGCTAGTTCCTGTAGTTGGACAGATCATGGAAAGCTATTACCCTGAAGTTCTTGAAAATCGTGCATTCATTGAAAAAGTAGTTCGCACAGAAGAGGAACGCTTCCATGAAACGATCAATGAAGGAATGGATATTTTAAATCAAGTAATCGAGCAAGTCAAAACAGAGGCTAAAGATACCTTGAATGGTTCAGATATCTTTAAACTTTACGATACCTATGGTTTCCCTGTAGAGCTGACAGAGGAAGTTGCTGAAGAAGCAGGTCTAAAAGTAGATCATGCTGGTTTTGAAACAGAGATGACTGCACAAAGAGAACGTGCACGGGCTGCCCGTAGCACGGAATTATCGATGGGTGAACAATCGGCCTTGCTGACAGACATCAAAGTGAAAAGTGAGTATGTCGGTTATGATCGTTTACAGGCTGAAAGCGAACTGCTGGTGATCGTTCAAGACGATGCTATGCTGTCTGAAGTAAAAGCAGGAAATGCGCAGTTGATTTTCTCTGAAACACCGTTTTATGCTGAAATGGGTGGACAAATTGCAGATACAGGTACTATTTTGGATGAAGCAGGAGAAGTCGTTGCTGTCGTTGAAAATGTGAAAAAAGCGCCGAATGGTCAGTTCTTACACCATGTGACAGTCTCTGGTGAACTTCATGAAGGAGCAAGCTATTCTCTAGTAGTCGATAAGGATCGTCACAGTCGAATTACGAAAAATCATACAGCGACACACTTGCTACACAAAGCACTGAAGGAAGTTTTAGGTACCCATGCAAACCAAGCTGGTTCCTTAGTGGCACCTGGACATTTGCGCTTTGACTTTACTCATTTTGGTCAAGTCACAGCAGATGAATTACAAGAAATGGAACAAATTGTCAATGAAAAAATTTGGGCAGCACTTCCAGTAGCGACGGTTGAAACGGACATTGATTCAGCAAAAGCGATGGGAGCAATGGCACTCTTTGGTGAAAAATATGGTCAAGAAGTACGTGTGGTGAATGTTGCAGACTGGTCTATCGAGCTCTGTGGTGGGAATCATGTAGTAAATACCGAAGATATTGGTATCTTCAAGATCGTTTCAGAATCAGGGATCGGTGCTGGTGTACGTCGTGTCGAAGCTGTGACTAGTAAAGAGGCTTATGAACTGCTTCATCAAGAAGAACAACGATTGCGTGAGGTTGCTCAAATCGTCAAAGCGCCTCAATTGAAAGAAACAGTTTCTCGTGTCGAGCAGCTACAGCAACAGTTGCGTGCAGCTCAGAAAGAAAATGAAGCATTATCAAGCAAATTGGCTAATCAGCAAGCTGGAGATATCTTTAAAGATGTCAAAGAAGTCAATGGCGCTACTTATATTGCTGCACAAGTCAATGTGAAAGATATGAATCAATTACGTCAATTAGCCGATCAATGGAAGCAAAAAGCGGCTTCTGAAGTTCTTGTGCTGGCAACCGTTGCCAATGAAAAAGTGAATTTATTAGCAGCAGTTAGTCCAGAAGGCTTGAAAAAAGGCTTGAAGGCTGGCGATTTGATCAAAGCGATCGCACCTAAAGTAGGTGGTGGCGGTGGTGGTCGTCCAGATATGGCACAAGCTGGTGGTAAGAAACCAGAGGGAATTCCCGCCGCTTTGGCTGAAGTAGCAGTCTGGTTGAATAAGTAAGCAAAGCATCAAGAATCTTACGCTCTCTGGAAGTGACGGAGAGCGTAAGATTTTTTGACTCATTTGTTCTTATTTCTCACACCTTTGTCACAGGACAAGCTTAGACACTTGATACAGGAAATAACACTAGTGTTGCACAAATAGAGTAAGAATATTCAGATTATTTGTTTTTCTGAAAAATGTTAAAAACGAATAGTGCTGACGCAGAGGATGACTATTTCCAGAATTTTTTATCTGTTATTCAACTAAA
>NZ_JBSMVT010000050.1:0-7417 GCF_053760925.1 Enterococcus olivae | reverse complement strand
TAGTCACCTTTACCATAACAGAATGGGGTTCTTTTTTCATCACTTAACGGGTGAGAATCGAAAAGTTAATTTTTCCTGCCGTTAGGCAGTTTCTAAACAATTATAAGGAAAGTATGAATTATTCAGGTTCTTTTAAATTTGTTATAATCAAAATATTCAGACAAATAAATACTGTGCTGAGGAGTAGTACTTATCAATCTGTTATCAGAAACTTGTTGGGTGATGCGAAACAAGAACAGATACTGAGGAACTCGCCTCAAAGTAGCCTTGACGAAAAGATTTCATAGTTAAGGACGGTAGACGACCGTTATACGGGGAACATCTATTGATGAAACTATGGATAGATGAAGAGCATGGCTTTTTGGGTCATGAATCGGAGTGGTACCGCGTGAGTAAAAGTCTTTCGTCTCCAGTAATTTACTGGAGATAGAGGGCTTTTTTTTATTTATATTGAGGAGGGAATTACATGTTTGATTACACAAAATACGACAAAAAATATTATCTGCCACCACAGCTAACCTATGATTGGGTGCAAAAAGAAACGGTTGAGAAGGCGCCTCTTTGGTGTAGTGTGGATTTACGTGATGGGAATCAGGCTTTGGCGATCCCGATGAATTTAGAAGAGAAATTGGCGATATTCCAAACAAAATGAATGAAGAGCTAGGGTATGCGGTCAAGGATATTTCCGATAAAACCAACCGGGAATTGACCACAGAAGAGATTTATGACGCGTTTATCAAAGAATATGTTGCTTTTCATCCGTATTTTGATATTATCGATTATCAATTCAGCAAGAGTGAAATACCTGAAGTTAAACTGACTCTTTTAAAGGATAACCAACAAATCGAAGCCTCGGCTTCAGGTTCAGGAAGCTTAGATGCTGTCAATCAAGCAATTAAAAAAACACTGGCTGCGACGTACACGCTGGAAGTCTATGAACAAAATTCATTAGGCAAGAATTCCAAAGCGCAAGCCTGTGCGCAAATAGGTATTTCTTCTCAAGGGAAAATGTATTGGGGGGCAGGGATCGATCAAGATATCGTAAAAGCAACACTCCAAGCATTAGTCACCGCTGTCAATCGTTTAGAGATGTCGACCCGTGCTACTGAGAAACAAATGGAACAGCCATCTGTGTAAAAACTTCAGTTAAAATCACGTGTGTGTACACTTAAACGAGCTCAAAAGTAGCTTTTGTTTTTCTTCTATTTTTATGATAAAAAAAGAGAAGGAGAGGACAAAAATGAAAAGAAAATCGCTTTTAATTGTGAGTGTGCTACCTTTATTAGCTCTAGTTGGTTGTAATAATTCTACTGAAAATAGCTCTGATACTAGCCATGATTCTTCGCATAGTTCATCAAGCTCTCATCTGAATGACACGACTGAAAGTGCGGTCATTCAAGAAAGCAGTTCAACGACCTCTCAACCGGATTCTGCTTCTGTCTCGATTGATCTGGAAGAACATTTTCTAATAAATGATGGTAGTATCAAGCTGTCCACGTCGAATCAATTGCTTTATTCTACTTCGGATCCTTACGAAGAGACAAAATCCTTCCTTGAAAAACAGTTGTCTGAATTGGATGTAGAGGATACCAGAGTCATAGAGAATGAAGACCAAGAATCATTGGTTGTGACGACAATTTTTGAAAGCAATAATCTTAAGATTGTTGTCAGCAAAAATAGTGAAGGACATCGAGAAGTTTTAGTCACGATTACTGAATAATAAAAATGGATTCCTAACCCTACTTTGTCAAAAGCGAAGTGGGGTTTTAGTATTTGAACAGGCGGAGGGTTTATTCATTCCAAGTCGACATAGGTTCGGCTTTACTTTTGATGAAAGCTTTGGTTATGAAGTGCTGGGAAGGATCGACTGCTCTTTTAATTTTTTTGATTAGTTCATATTCAAAAATACGACGAATAAGGTCTACTCTCACTTCCTTCCTATAAGAAGTGGGCGTAGACCTTATTTGTTCTCTAGCCTTGAGTTACGCTCTTCCGAATGAACGGCTAAATTCTTGTCCTGACAATACATCTTGTTGGACTTCAACTAAACGTTCTCTTTGATAGTCAGTGAATGCTTCTACAATAGAATTAGGATATTTTTCAAGGGAATCCATGATGGCAACGGTATCTGCTAATGCGTCATTGAAGCCAGAACCAGTCATAGGAGTCATTGTATGGGCGGCATCACCAATAATTGCTACACGTCCGTTAGCAATCAGATCAGGTACATATTCATTAATAAGTGTGCCGATAAATACATTTTGCTCCATGGCTGCTTGAATCAATCGATTGTTTAATCCTGGCCAATGGCGGGCGCTATTCTGAGAAAGCTCATCAAAAATATCTGCTGGAATATCTTCTGGGTATAAAGAATGTTGAACAACGCCGTCTTTCAAGACCCCAAGCTCACGCAGCATTTCATTATGAGTGTTGTCAAACCAACTAAAACCAATCCAAGGTTCTCCAGGTTTGGTACTGCCGTTTGCTCCTGACATCGCTGCTGAAATCATCATTCCTGCACGACTATCGTCAAAGTAAGGGGTAGAAAAATGACGCTGTGTCCAATCTGATTTTGGTAACTTGGATTCATCGACTTTTCCAGTCCAAACAATATAACCTGAATAATCTGCAAAAGGATGGTTCGGTGCTAGATAGCGGCGAACGATGCTGCGGTAACCATCTGAACCAATCAATAGCACTCCTGCATATTTTCTCCTTGATCAGTGATTGCCCAAGCAGAATCCTTATCCTGTCCGATTTCGGTAATGCGCTTATTGAACAATAATTCAATCTCCGGTTCATTTTTGACGACTTCACGTAAACGATCTTGAATCGACGACCAGGCTTCGATTTGATTGTTTCCGTTTGAAGCCAATTGACGCAGTTCGCGTTCGAGATCTCCGCTATAGGCACCTGTATAAAGACGAATAAAGGCACCATTTCGCAGCGATGCATCGGCTTTTTCCAATACGGTGACTTTGTAGTTGTTGCGAACCAAGGCCAAAGCCATCATCAATCCGCCTAAAGATCCTCCGACGACGATGGCCCGTTGTTTTTCATTAGTCATGTTTCTTGCTCCTTTTTTCCTTCTGTTTAAGCAATTTGTTGCTCTTTTTTCTGAGTAAAATATTCGATTAATTCATCCTTCTGATTATCAGCGAACACATTCGTTACAAATGAGCCATAATAATTTTTCTTAAATTCAAATTCTAAACGTTTATTTTCTTGTTCTCTTAATTGTTTGATGATTTCGTTCTTATTTTCCATTTAAAGCCTCCAATTTTTTGTTTGCATCCATTTCTCAGCTTTATGAATCAACTCATGACCTCTTGCTTTTCTTTGAATCGTTGAGTTAACTCATAAAACTGGTGTATCTTCCATGTCGCAAGATACACCAGAAATATCATTTAAAACAGACTAGCTATTCTTTGCAGTATTGATCACTTTAAAGGTTCTCGTTGAAGAATGGGATGATTTTTGCTTCTGCTTGATCCACATGTTCTGGAATATCATACATCGAGATATGTGTTCCGCCTTCAACTTCAACCAATTCTTTTGGTCTGTTTGATAATTCAAAGAATCTGTCACTATAACCACGAGTATCCGCCTCTTTACCAATAACTAATAGTAAAGGTTGAGTTAAGTAATCACTTAATTGTGCACTTGCAGAGAAAGAATAGATTCTAGCCAAGCTTGCTGCAAATGGTAATTTATTATCAGAATTCGGATGTTGTGCACGTGGTGTACGATAGTAATCATATGCTTCCTTCAATAATACGGGAGTTTCTTCTGTTAATTCACCTTCAGAGTTTGGTGCCCAGTTCGCAAATTGAACTTCTGCACCATTCGATTCTGCTGTACGTTGTTGACCAACGGCTTCTAGTACTTGTAGTTGTTCTTCAATAGAAGCTTCTCCACGGTACATTGCACCTAAATCAACTGCACTAACCGTTGCAACTGCTTTGATCCGACGTTCCGTTTGAGCAGCATTCACAACATAACCACCACCAGCACAAATACCTAACGCCCCAATTTTATTATTATCTACGTAAGAAAGAGTGGTCAAATAATCTACAGCTGTACGAATGTCTTCCACACGAGCATAAGGATCTTCTAATCCACGTGTGTTTCCTTCACTATCTCCTTGGCAAGAAGCATCAAATGCTACAGCTACAAAACCATTGTTCGCCAATCTTTCAGCATAGATTGCGGCTGTTTGCTCTTTTACTCCACCACCTGGATGAACCACAACGATCCCTGAGTAAGTTTGAGTGTCGTCGAAATTTTCTGGTAAGTACAAATTTGCAGCCATTGTTAAACCAGCGTTTGGAAAAGTTACAGATTGTTTCATAATAAACATTTCTCCTTTTCGTAAATTAATTTCATTGAAATTAATTAATACTCTGTAGCGCATTAATTAATTTATGTGTATAATATAAAACAGAATCATCGCTAGTTCAATAACCAAATACAGGATGACAAAGTATTAATGCGCACAAAATGAAGAATCGTGCAGTAAAAAGGGGATTACTATGGAAAAAGTAAAAACAGATCGCAGAATTTTAAAATCACAAGCAGCAATCAAAGCATCGTTTATTGAATTACTTACAGAAAGTACTTTTGATAAAATTACTATTAAGGATATTTGTGAGGGAGCCAATATCGGTAATCGCACATTTTATCTACATTATATGGATAAATTTGATTTACTTGAGAAGTTGATTGAAGAGCATTTGGAAGATTTGAAAGAAATTTGTCGTCAAAAAAAAGCGCTGGGTATCGTAGAGGGCAGTCGCATTTGGTTTGGCTATTTCCAACAAAACAGAGATTTTTTCGTTACTTTATTTAATGGACATGCAACGAGTTCATTTAGAAGTCAATTACTAACCATTATTGTTTCCGATATCGGTTCTAAAATCGATCACCAAAAAATCCAACAAAACGGTTTAACCGAAGACGTTTATTTGCGATTTTTAGGAATGGCAATTATTGGTGTTATTGAACTTTACTTAGAAAATGCTGAAAGTACTGACATAAATGATTTAGCTGATCAAGTTGGTAAGCTAGTCGAACAAAATTTGTCTTGATCGACTAGTTCTTTCGTTCATGAACCTTTTACTATATTGAAAAAGGTTCAGAAATTTATATTAGTGTCTGTCTGTTTTTTCTTGTTAAAATAATTTTGAAAGAGGTGTTTGTATGAGAAAAATCGTTTTTTATGGAGCGATTAGTTTAGATGGATTTTTAGCAGATGAGCAAGACAATTTGCAATGGTTATTTGATACGGATTTGGCAGGTGTGTCAACTTATGAAGCATTTGAAAAAAATATTGATACAGTGGTTATGGGGCGAGTGACGTATGAAGAGACCACGAAGATGTTAGAAGAAGAGCCATTTTATTTAGGGAAGGAAAAAATTATTTTTTCCCGTACTAAGAACGAGAAGATAGAAGAAGGGTATTTTACTTCTGAAAATCCAGTAAACGTGTTACAGGAACTTCAAAAGAAAAACGGAAAGGATATTTGGATCGTTGGTGGAGGTGGCTTACTTTCTGAATTAATAGAAGCGGATTTGATTGATGAATATTGGATTCAAATAGCTCCAGTTCTTTTAGGTAAAGGCAAGCGATTATTTGAAGAAGGAAACTATCGTCAACGCTTAGAATTTGTTGAAACGACACAAATGGGTGAACTGACAGAATTACATTTCAGAAGAAAGCAGGAATAACAGACTTCATCTAAAACATACATTGCGACAACCGTTTTGATCATATCTCAACTAGTTCAAAAACTTTAATTTATCAACAAAAAAAGAGAATGCGACCATCCTTTTCGACACGCCAATGCGTTAAAGATGTAGCAGACTCTTGGATTTGGAATAGGGCTTAGACCATAGAGCAGGTGATTAAGAGTCAGCTGCTCTTTCTGAAGCGCAATTATCTTCAGGAATTGGTACAACAAGAGTCTCTGGTGATGCGAAAAGATTTTTTGACCAACCGATCGCACCCGATAAGAGGAACAAACTGATCAAGGTTCCTTCGCGGACAAAAAGCGACAATGAGAAGAGGTACGTCAGCAATAGGGAGAGCCCTACACAAAGAATATCAAAACTATAGCGATAGAAGGCAAAGCTACGTTGGCTTCGTTCTGAAACAAGTAGACAAAAACTTTCGATTGGAAATTTTAACAGATCCAGACGTAATACCTGACCTGTTCCAAAGCCACCGATCGCAGTTCCTAAAGTGAAAATCAAAAGACGTAAACCATAAGAAGTGAAAGTGATTTGGGAAAGTAGGGAATACAAAAACAGATTGATGATCTCGCCAAAGCTAATCAGAGAAACCAGCATCAGTAAATAGTGTTTTTTGTCTCGTTTCATATCCATCAACCAGCAAATAGATAGAAAAAATAAATTGAGAATTGTTGTAATCGTACCAACTTTTAGATGAAGAACGTCAGATAAGGCGGTATTTAACGCATTAAAACTACTGACACCGACCATCGCTTTAATCGAAAGACTGATTCCAAGGGCACTGATAAAATAAAAAAGAAGAGAGTGGCTAATGGTTTTTAGGGACATCTTGTTCCTCCTTGTTAAGTGTTGATGCTATTATATGCTAAAATCAAGGATAAAAGAATAACTATCTCAGTTTAAGAAGAAAATACTGATTTAATTTAGATGAATTTGAAAAATAAGTGGAAATTCAATCAATTAATGAGAAAATTATATTTACTTCACTTGAAATTTTAAAAGTGGAGTGCTAATATAGTTAAGTACTTTAAGTACGGGACGTTAGCTCAGTTGGTAGAGCAGCTGACTCTTAATCACCTATTCTAATATTACAAGGTAACATGAAAACCTTGATATTAAAGTATTTGAGAGACCTAAAATTTTAGAAATTTGTCTGGAATATAAATGCCAACAATTTGCCAACGAATTATTTAATCAAGTCAATTTCAAAAGAGTCTACTTTTTCGAAGAGTGGGGCTCTTTTTTTGTATCTTTTTGGTTAAAACCAAATACTTTTTCTAGTGAATTTGCTGCTTCATTTTTAAATCCTGGTGTCAAATGCGCATATAAATTAGCAGTGGTAGTGAATGAAGCATGACCTAACCATTCTTGAATTCGTTTCATATCTTGACCTTCATCTAACATAATCGAAGCGTTAGAGTGTCTTAAATCATGAAAGCGAATGACACGTAAATGATTTCGTTTCATCAATGTTTTTGTTCGGTTGGAAACATAAGATGGGTGCATAATACGACCATCTTCCATCGTAAATATATATTCATTCACTAGTGTTGCATTAAAATTTTAACATCATTCCCATGCACAAAAAAATCCTTTATAATGAAACTTGGATGACTTATCCAAGACCATAATAAAGGACTCAAGCATGGATAAGTATAAAACAAAT
>NZ_JBSMVT010000049.1:0-7725 GCF_053760925.1 Enterococcus olivae | reverse complement strand
ATACAGAAGGTCTCTATTGTTAGCTAAATTATTTATGTGGTTCCCTTGTCCGCATTCGGTGGCGCTATTGTCCGCATTCACTGGCTCATTTTTCCGCACAGGTGGCTCTATTCGTTCGCAATATTCAGTGAAGACGATTTGATTATCTTTCACTAACACGGCACCAAAAGGCTCGTTTCCTTTTTGAACGGCTGATTCAGCCAAAGCCAGTGCTTCCAGTAGAAATTCTTCGTCTGAATTTTTTATATCCATTAGTGTCAGTCCTCTCTTTTTCTTTAGTATAGGATAAGTGATGATTGTTTGATAGGGAAAGTTGAGTAAAGGATGAAAGAAGCCAGCTTTTTTGCATATGCCTGTCTTTCCTAGTATAATAATCATGTTTTTGTAAAGTGTTGTTCGAGGACTCGAGCACAACGGAAGGAAGAGTATATACAGTGAGTAAAAATTTTTGGGAAGAGTTACCGAAGCCCTTTTTCGTATTAGCACCGATGGAAGATGTGACGGATGTCGTATTTCGCCATGTAGTCAAAGAAGCGGGAGCACCGGATGTCTTTTTTACAGAGTTCACAAATTCAGATAGCTATTGCCATCCGGATGGCATCCAAAGTGTTCGTGGTCGTTTGGTCTTTACGGAAGATGAACAGCCAATGGTGGCGCATATTTGGGGCGATAAACCAGAATTTTTCCGCCAAATGAGTATCGGTATGGCAGAAATGGGCTTTCAAGGAATCGATATCAATATGGGCTGTCCGGTGCCAAACGTTGCCGATCGTGGTAAAGGTAGTGGCTTAATTCTGCGTCCTGAAGTGGCAGCAGAATTGATTGAAGCGGCGAAAGCTGGAGGGTTGCCTGTCAGTGTGAAAACGCGACTTGGATTTAAGGATCTGGAAGAGATGGAAGCCTGGATCACGCATATTTTGAAGCAAGACGTCGCCAATTTGTCGATTCATTTACGTACTCGTAAGGAGATGAGTAAAGTCGATGCTCATTACGAAGTCATTCCGCAAATTATGGCGATTCGTGACCGCATCGCACCACAAACGAAGATCACGATCAATGGCGACATTGCTGACCGTCAAGCGGGCTTAGCATTGGCTGAAAAATATGGCGTGGATGGTATTATGATTGGTCGTGGCATTTTTAAAAGTCCCTATGCCTTTGAAAAAGAACCTCGAGAGCATTCGCCTGAAGAATTGTTAGGGCTTTTGAGAATGCAACTGGACTTGCAAGATCAGTACGCAGAGTTAGTGCCACGTTCGATCGTTGGCTTGCACCGTTTCTTTAAAATCTATGTCAAAGGTTTCCCGGGAGCAAGCGATTTGCGTGTGAGATTGATGAATACCAAGTCTACGGATGAAGTAAGAGCGATATTGGATGAGGTGCAGAAATAACAGATGAATAGAATTTTAGATAAAAACTTCGGCAAAATTTTCTGCCGAAGTTTTTTTATTATTCAATAATAACTAAATCGTTGTAGTGTTCTTTGATCTCAGGTAACAATTGATTGTCTGTGATCAGTAAGTTGAGTTGATCCAAGGTCGCAAAAGTGGCAATAGATCGTTTTTCAAATTTGGTGCTGTCTACCAAAGCAATTACTTTGGGAGCTACTTCAACTAAGCGATTTTTCAATTCTACTTCATACAAATTAAAATCAGACAATCCTTCTACAGATGACACGGCATACGCTGAGGTAAAGAGAATATCAATATTGATTTTTTTTAGGATATCCATCCCTAAAATCCCTTCGATAGCATTCGATGCCCCTTTGACTACACCACCAATCAAAATCACTGTTAAATTAAAGTTTTCTTTTAATAAAGTTGCAGTGCGCAGTCCGTTGGTCAATACAGTAATTTTTAAATCAGATTGATTGATCAATTTAGCAAGTTCATAACAAGTGGAGCTTGCATCAAGGATGATACATTCACCGTCTTGAAGATAAGGCAGTGCTTTGTTAGCGATTTCATATTTTTTCTCAATGTTTTTTTGCTTTCTGATATCGTAATTTTTATCAAATTTGAGTGATTCATCTTCTTTTGAACGCATTGCACCGCCATGAGTACGTACTAAAAGATTGTTTTTACTAAGATAATTCAAATCAGAACGAATCGTTGCCTGAGACACATCCAGCATGTCAGTTAATTCGTTGACTGAAATAGACTCTCTATCCTGCAAGATCTCTAAGATTTTTTCTCTACGTTGACTAGTATACATAGTGATCCCCCCTTTTTTCCAACACTTCTTTTATCAAAATTATAAAGGAAGTTGCTTAAAATGACAATAGAACAACCTTTCGTTCTTCTTTTGAATAGTTTTGAATATTGGTGCTTTTTTATAATTTTTAAAATAAATGAAAATATAAAAAGAGAATTTCTGTATCTTTTAAAGAATCATTGATCATATTTTCTGAAAGACTATGAAAGTATACTGGTAATAAAGAAAAAGGAAGAATCTTTAGATCAGATGTATATGTTTGGGTGGAGTGGATTATCAAGTGGGATCTATACTACGGTTGTTGTATGGTTTCTCTAGAATAAAACAGGCCTAATGGTTTAGTTTATTGTGTTAGGATTTATCTAATTTGGAAGTGAAAAAGTTCTTTTTTGTAATTTCACAGTATTGTTAAAAAGAAAGTGATATCATTAATTACATAGAGAAGAATTAGAAAGGTTGATTTGAATATGCAAAATATTTGGGAACCTGAATTTATGAATGTTCCTTTATTGGAAAGAGAAAATCTTTTGATGCCAGAAATTATTCGTTGTTTAAGGAGTTTAGGTGGATTGGCTACAAGAAAGCAAGTAATCAAAGAGTTAAAAGAAACTTCTGAAACAATTCCTGAGGATTATATTGACTTTGAAAAAATTTCTGAACGTACAGGAAACACTTACAAACCATTTAATTATCAGTTTAATTTTTCAATTAAGCACTTAGTATATGCAAACTATCTTAGCATACCTAATCGGGGGAGTATTAAGTTAACAGAAAAAGGAAGAAATACTTCTTTAATTAATTTTAATAGCGAAAAGCTAGTTCGAACAATTTCTGAGCCGATTTTTTTGGAAAAGTCTCAGAAGAAAAAAGAAAAAGTAATTGGAGATGCTGACGATGAAGTTGTTGAAGAAGAGCTTATTAATACGCATGAGGATCAGTGGGAACAAGAATTATTAAGCGCACTAAAAAAAATGCCACCTAAAAAATTTGAGCTTTTTTCTAGAAGTTTAGTCAATGCGATGGGTGTAGATATTGATGAAAAAATAGGAATTAGTTATGTGGCAGATGGTGGTATTGATGGTTTTGGCTATATTACTTCAGATGATTTCCGCACGACACGTGTAGCAATTCAGGCAAAACGTTGGGAAGGAAAAGTATCTTCTCCAGAAATAGATAAGTTTCGTGGTGCAATGGATAAATTTAATGCAGAATTTGGGATTTTTATTACAACATCAGACTTTACACGAGATGCTATTGCTGCTTCACGTATTGGAACGAGAGTTATTACTTTAATTAATGGAGAAAAAATCACCGAACTTGTGGCTTAGTATGAGTTATATGTCACTCCAGTCACTACGTATATATTGGATACCTTTTATTTTGAAAAAGATTGATTGAGGTTGTACGTTTGTTTTGATTTAAGTAGTTGGAGATTAGTACAATTTTAGTGTGGATAAGTAATGGTTCTCCTTACTTCAATTGGACTCCATCATTGAAGAGCAAACAGTAAAAATGAATAGATTTTGTTACATTAATCTGAGTGTTATAGGAGTAAGAAATTAAAAATTTATTTTCCTCTGAGAAAAATGTTAAACAATGTTTAACCACGCAATACACTTTGGTAATATTTTAATATTACCAAAGTGTATTGACATTAAGTAAAGAAGAGAATACAATGCGTATATAAAGATTTTTTGTAATATAAAAATATTACAAAGGAGGATGTTGTATGATTTTAGGAGATCTATGTGATTTTGAATCAGGTATAATTATTAGCAGAGTTTCGGAAGAACAACCTGAAGAAACTTCAGAACGCAAACCAATGTACCATTTGTATGAGAATGATCAATTTGATAATAATCCTTTACTTATGGACAATGAGACTAGCTCTAATCAGATTTTTACGGAAAAAGATATTCCTACTTTGAAAGAAAATGATGTGGTAATAAATTTGTATAGAGCTAAGGCCGTAAAAGTAAATAATTTTTATTCAAATTACATTATTAATGCTAATTTTGTAAAAATTGATATTAACGATACATTATTGGATAAAGCCTATTTTCTCTATTGGTTTAATGAGAGTTTGGATAGTAAAAAACAGTTAATACAAGATGTGCAAGGATCCTTTATGAGAAAAACAACTATTTCTCAATTGAAAGAGATGCAAATAATTCTTCCGGATTTAGATGTTCAAACACTAATCGGAGGAATTTATGAACAACAAATAAAACTCAATAACTTATATGAAAAAAAGATGAAATTGAGTAATGTATTTTCAAAAGGAATAATACAAAATATAGAAAGAGGTAGTGTGCGAAAATGAATTATCTCAATAAAATATTTTTCAAATTTTTTGATTTTGTTCTTTCAATATTTGAAGGATTACGATCAAAAAAAGTTCAAATAATTCAAGAAAAAGAAGATACTTTAAAAAATATTGTTAAATACAGAAATTTTCCTTTATCACAAGAGTTTCAACAAACAATTGATGAGATTCCTGTTTCTTTTTTTGACTGTGAAAAAGTTCTCGATGCTTTAAAAGTATTTGAGTATTCACGTGAGGTAAATGATGGGAATGAAAAAGACAAGTTTGGAGTGTTACTTCGTGCAATGTTTCAAGAATTAAAAAAGATAAAAATATGGATGTTACCTATTTATTGAGAAGTATGGATTTTAATACAAAATAAATATTATATGTGAAGGGATTATATAGAATGGCAGAACAAAATTCAAAAACACTTTATCAAGCATTATGGAACAGTGCGGATATTCTACGATCAAAAATGGATGCAAATGAATATAAGAATTATTTATTGGGATTAGTCTTCTACAAATATTTATCAGATCGCATGTTGTATCATGCAGCAAATCTTTTGGAAGAGACTGCAGATAATCTGACCGATGCACAAAAAACGTATGAAGAAGCCTTTGAAGATGAAGAACTCAAAGATGATTTGATTGAAGAACTAAAGTATGATTTTTCCTATGCTTTAGAGCCTAATTTGACCTTCACAGCATTGGTTCAAAAAATCCATAAAGGAAGATTTGAGTTAGAAGATTTAGCACAAGGTTTTAGAAATATTGAGCAAAGCAGTGAATTATTTGAAAACCTTTTTGAAGATGTTGACTTATATTCAAAAAAATTAGGAGCAACTCCTCAAAAACAAAATCAAACAATCTCAGCTGTGATGAAAGAATTAGCTACACTTGATATTGCTCATGAGGGAGATGCATTGGGAGATGCTTATGAGTATCTTATCGGTCAGTTTGCCTCTGATTCTGGAAAAAAAGCAGGAGAATTCTATACACCACAACCAGTCTCAACTCTGATGACTCGTATTGTGTTAGCAGGTAAAGAAGATCAAAAAGGCTTTAGTGTTTATGATCCGACTATGGGTTCAGGTTCTTTATTACTAAATGCCAAAAAATATTCTAATGAACCAGGAACAATTAACTATTTTGGACAAGAATTAAATACCTCTACGTACAATTTAGCTCGTATGAACATGATTTTGCATGGAGTAGATAGTGCTAGTCAACATTTGCATAATGGCGACACACTGGATGCCGATTGGCCAACAGAAGAACCGACAAACTTTGATGGTGTACTGATGAATCCTCCGTACAGTGCTAAATGGACAGCTGAAAAAGGCTTCCTAGATGATCCTCGATTTGCGATGTATGGCGTTTTAGCACCAAAATCTAAAGCTGACTTTGCTTTCTTATTACATGGTTACTATCATTTGAAAGATACGGGTGTAATGGCCATTGTTTTACCACATGGTGTCTTATTCCGTGGAGCTGCAGAAGGAAAGATTCGTAAAATCTTACTTGAAAATGGCGCAATTGATACTGTGATTGGCTTACCAGCGAATATTTTCCTAAATACTAGTATCCCGACAACTGTAATTATTTTAAAGAAAAATCGAGAGAATAAAGATGTATTGTTTATTGATGCATCGAATGATTTTACTAAGTCAAAAAATCAAAATCTATTAGAACAAAAGCATATAGAAAAAATATTGGCTACCTATTTGAAACGTGAAGATGTAGAAAAATATGCTCATGTCGCTAGTTTTGAGGAAATTGAAGAAAATGATTACAACTTAAATATTCCTCGCTACGTGGATACATTTGAAGAAGAAGAACCGATTGATATTGTGGCATTGAGTAAAGAAATGGTGGAGTTAAATCAGGAAATAGCAAAGGCTGAATCCGAATTTTTAGCGATGTTAGATAAACTGGCTGTCACAGATGCTTCAAGAGATTTGATAGAAGCAACAAAGGCAGTGTTTTCTCATGAGTGACCTGGAGAGGAGAAGGATTGATGGAAAATAATATCATTCTTTATAACACTGAAGACGGACAAACTAGAATTGAGCTTCGATTGGAAGACGGGACAGTCTGGTTATCTGAGTTAGAGATTGCAGAATTGTTTCAAACAACTAGACAAAATATTAATAAACATATTCAAGCTATTTTTTCAGACGGTGAGTTAAGTGAAGGAGTGGTTAGCAACTATCAGTTGCTAACCACTCCACATGGTGCTATAGAGGGAAAAACGCAAACTAATAAGGTGAAGTTTTATAATCTTGATATGATTCTAGCAATCGGTTATCGCGTACGTTCTGCTCGTGGTGCACAGTTCAGAAGATATGCTTCGACAATCTTAAAAGAATATTTGATTACTGGTGCAGCATTGGATACAGAGAAATTGACCAGTAATCTGACCTACTTTAAAAACCTACAAAAACGGATTCGTGACATTCGTTCAAGTGAGCGTTTGTTCTATCAACAAGTGCTAGATATATTTGCAACAAGTATTGATTATGATGGCACTAGTGAAGTAGCCCGTGAGTTTTTTCAAACGGTACAAAATAAAATGCTTTACGCTGTCACAGGTAAAACAGCTCCAGAATTGATCTTTTCAAGAATTGATGCAAGTAAAAATAATTTAGGACTTATCAATTATAAAGGCAATTACCCACGAAAATCTGACTTGATCATTTCTAAAAACTATTTAGATGAAAAAGAGTTAAATCGCTTAAATTTGATTGTTTCGGGATATCTAGATACTGCGGAATATCAAGCGGAAACACAAACAGCTATGACTATGGCAGATTGGAAATCTGAATTAGATAGATACTTAGCTTATCAACGAGCGGATATCTTAGAAGGACGAGGAACAGTCAGCCGAAAAAATGCGAACAAAAAAGTTGATGATGAATACAAAAAGTATCAGGAAAGTAATCATGAGATAACAAAAGTGGACGAAGATTATTTCAAAGCACTTTCACAAGATATTCAGCGTTTGAAGGGGGAAAAACATGAGTAATAAACAAAAAAAAATGACACCCGAAGTTCGCTTTTCAGGGTTTAATGACGATTGGGAACAGCGTAGGTTGGGAGAAATAGCTCCTCTACGTGGTGGTTTCGCATTTAAGGGTGGAAGTTTCAAGAGTAGTGGCGTACCAATTGTTAGAATTTCAAATATTTTATCAAGCGGCATAG
>NZ_JBSMVT010000048.1:0-8079 GCF_053760925.1 Enterococcus olivae | reverse complement strand
TCACCTTTACCATAACAGAATGGGGTTCTTTTTTCATCACTTAACGGGTGAGAATCGAAAAGTTAATTTTTCCTGCCGTTAGGCAGTTTCTAAACAATTATAAGGAAAGTATGAATTATTCAGGATGAAATACAACATATTAAGAATAAAGATTTAATTGTTAAACTCTTTTTGGAAGTATTAACCGCTATTTATTGGTGGTTTCCTCCTATTTACTTCCTAAAGAATCAACTATCATTTCTAATGGAGTTGAGAGTAGACAATCAAGTCACTAGCAATTTATGTGAATTAGAACAACTAGATTACGCAAACACTTTAATAAGTGTCAAAAAGAAAGCAGAGAAAAGAAAAAAAATCTTGGCTTTGGATCTAGTTAGTAACTTTACATACCCCAATAAATTTTTACTTACAAAACGTATGAATTTATTTTTCGAAGGAAACGCAAAGAAAAGCAATCGATTAGCGCTTCTACCATTAATTTTTATGTTGCTGTTGCTACCATCCATTGTATTTGAACCGTATCAAATAGATACACTTATTAAGGAAACGACTTTTGAAATCAATGAACCTGACCAAAATTTTATTCTTGAAACTCTTGACGGTAACTATTATTTATATGAAAATAATCAAAAAATTGGAAGTATTACAGATCCAATGGAAGCTCCTTTTAACGAGTTAAAAATTTATAGAGAGGAGGAGACCCAATGATAAAGCTACTTATTTTATCTAATCTATTTCTATCTGTATCAGCCAGTCCGCTACAACATCACAACGAACCGATTGTTGAATATGCTAGTTCTACCCCATTGGCACACATTATTGATTGGCGCTTAAAAGTGGTAGATGGAAAAATTTATAAAAGACTTTACAATTACACTTTAAAAGAATGGGTAGGTGACTGGATACTTGCCTAGCTAAAAATTAAATCATACAAACGAATTAACAAATAAGTAGTGTCCGCTGAGCAATCAACAAAAATGTATAAAATAGTGCATAGTAAAAATTTTGAACAAACTATTGTACGATAGTCTATTTAAAGAGACATTAATATGTCCATTTAAATACTATTACTGAAAGAAAAATGTTGCGATGAATAAAAAGGGAAAGCTATTTTGTTAATATTGAACAAAAGTATAGAAGTTTTTCTTGCACTTGTTTTTAATAATCACTGATATTATTAAACTCTTTATACATTGTTCAGTTAAGCAGTCACTAAGTAAATTACTTTCTAATAACTCAACTTTTACACATATTTTTCAACGTTAATTCCTTGTGGCATAAATAGGAAAGACACCCTATTCTTTATCAGGGTCTATAATATTTGGTGTTGTTACTAAGAAATTAGGAACGACATCTTTTTTTTATAACAAAAAAGCATTCGTTTCCCTTATAATTAAGTTGGATAACAAAATTGAATGAAGGAAAACAAATGCTCTACAATACCGAGAAGCCATTACGTTAGTTATCTTTTACTCAGCCTTACTCGAATAGCAAAAAACAATGTAATTAAAATGATTCAATGGATTGCTTTTGGATTTCGGATCTTTAAGCATCTCCAAAAACGCATCCTTATCCAACAAGGCGTACTGGATATTCAATAAAAAGAATGTGGGTAACTTTAACTACCTTAAAAAATAACAAATTAAATAACAAAAAAAGAAGAACCTAAGTCCTTCTTCATTATATGGATATTGCGAAACAACACTATTTGACAAAGAGCCCAAAATTTATTTTCTTTCTCAAACAATTAATTCAATTTTAGATTTAAATTTTGACTCTATTTGCTTAGTTTAAATTCACCATCCGTATAAAAAATATGTTTGACACGTCCATACATGCGTAAATTTCCCTCATCAATAGTAATTTCTGCCCTATCATTTTCAATCCATACAATTGAAATATCATTATCATCATATAAGTCTTTAGTGAAGGGTCCGTCATTTAAAGAAAACTTATGATCATAGTTGTCTTTAAATATAACAGGTACGCTTTCAAAGTCTGGATTTAATCCTTTTTGATAGACTTCAATTTTGTACTCATCATTGGCAGAAGTACTACTCAAGATGAGGTACTCTTTTTCAAACCCATAATAATTGGTTACGTGTCGTCCAGCTAATACTAAGATTTCTAAGAAAATAAAGAAAAGAACGCTTTTCTTATTCATTCCTTTAATAAAGAAAATTAGCATAACAATAGGTAGCATGATTGCCAAGGCAGTGAACACTGCATGTTTTTCAATAGCATTTGATATTATCATCCACACTCCGAATAGTAACAAGAGAACTGAGCTAATAATAATTAATGCTATTTTTCTGTTTTTTTGGTAAAAAAACAAGCCAAAAATCATTAATAGGAACCCACTTAATAAAAGATAATGAAAATAGTTGGTCATATCTAAACTCTCCTTTTTAGATGATTTACTCTATTCTCATATTGCATTCTAACATGATATAAAGAAACATAAAAGCAAGAGCTTTAAGCTTTCAATATATATAATTGATTGAAGTAAAAAGAATTGCTCAACTTCAATTAATCCTTTTTTAATGATTGTTGGATCGCAGAACTATGAAATATGGTTTAATATAGCCATCTTCTTGCAATGAATAGCCTAAATTATTTGCTGCTTCCATAGGTTTAGGATAACTACTATCAGACATATATTCGAAATCATAAACATCTGTAAATGAATAACTAGCACTATAGCCACTACCATTAGATTTTTTTCCGAAAGTTACTGAATAATTAGCAGAATGGATACCAGCTGCTAAATCCAAGCTTGAATTACTTCGTGTAAATGTAAACGACCCCGTTATAGTCCCTGACGATAACCCGTTGTTAACGATTTCTGTGTAAAATTTATAATAAATTTCGTTATTTAATTCTATTGATGATGTAGCCGCACTTCTTGCATATGCGGTATTAGTTTCTACATAAATTCCGGGACTCCAATTGGTTTCACCAACGTGTTCATAAGGTACCACTGCGTGTCTCATTAATCGAGCTGTTCCATTACATCCAAGTAAATCCACAGATGAAGCCAAACCTTTCCAAGTTCCTATTTGCATATTATAGTCAATTTGATTTTGAACTTGAATTGAATTTGATGAAGCTTTTTCATGCTCTTGTAATTTTTCATTCATTTTTTCTTGGTTATTTTGTTCGAACTCTTTTACAGAATCTAGTGTTGTTTGTATTGCTTTCTCATAAGTTTCGTTGGTTAAAGATTCATCCTCCGAAATAATTACAATAGATTCTGCTATAAAATCTTTTGACATTGGATATTTCTCTTTGTATTCATGAACAAGCTGTTCTGTCTCTTTACTAAGCTGTAACTCTTCGTCAGCATACGCTTTTTCTGAAATTACAAAAAAATGACAATAATGTTATCGGTAAGATTATTTTACTCAATTTCATAATTAACTCTCCATTTCATATTATATTTTAAATTTGCTATCTACTCTTTTTAATCTGCCCTCCTCTCAATGGTAAAGAAATATGGATTACAAAACATTTTTGAAAATGTGCCCAAAATATTGGCATGAAACCAATAGAGCATTGGATGACTTTCGATAATACAAAAATACCATCGATATCATTTAACGTCAATGGTTTTTGATATTTTATTTAATTTATTCATAATCACTAACTAAAAGCCTAATCAGAATACAATCGTATTCGTTTGTGTTATAATGAACCTATAAATATTAGAGGAGTTGATTTTATGACCACTACTACCGTTCGTATGCCTGACGAGGAGTACAAAAAAGTAAAAGCGATGGCTGCATTTGAAGGAATGAGTGTTTCTGAATTTATGCGTAAAACTATTCTGGAACAAGTCGAAGATTCGCTTGATTATGAAATAGGAATTGCTATTTTAAAGGAACAGAATGAGCGTATTTCTCGGGAAGAAATAGTAAGAGAGGTCTATTCTGACTGATGTATACGTGGAGTTTTGATAAAAAAGCCTATAAAGAATTTAAAAAATTAGACAAACCTATTCAAAAACGATTGGTTAAATGGTTAGATGAACATATTGAAGGTGCTGAAAATCCTCGACAATGGGGAAAAGCCCTTGAGGGAGAGATGAAAACACTTTGGCGTTACCGAGTAGGAAGCTTTCGCTTGATTGTGGATATTATAGACCATGAGTTTATCGTCCTGATTATTAAAACAGGAAAACGAAACGATGTATACAAACACAAATAAACTCTTGCCCTAAGAATAAGCAAGAGTTTATTTCTTTTCTTCACTTTTCAAACCAATCATAAAAATCAGGATCACTTTTTTCAGCATAGAGCTCAATCAATGCCGGTCGCAGGGACTGGAAAATGGCTACTAATTCTTTTCCACCAAAGAAAGTGGAAAAAGATTTTTGAGTCAATCCTTGAGAAAGTAATTTGATGACCTCTTCTGTTTTTTTATCATCCGCCAACAGATTGATCAGTTTGCCTACTAAGAAATTCTCGTTATACGTAATATCTTCTTCTACTTCTATTTCGTTAAGCATCTCCTTTACAATTGCCAGTATTCGTGTATCTCCATACTTAAGTGCCTCAATTTCCCAGATAAAACTAAAGGCGTTTTGCGCAACCAAAGTAACCAATTCTTCTTTTTTAGCCGAACTCATTTCCTTAAAACGCTCAAGACGTACTACTTCTTTTCTTGTTAATTGAGTGACTTCTTCTTTTATCCATTTATAGGCACTCTCTGCAAAACAATCATCCACAAATTCTTCATGTGGGTACCCGACTTCATTCTCCCATCCAGGATTTTTAAAATCATCTGTATAAAAAATAGTTTTGATTTCATCAATCACTTCTGGATGTGCCTTTAACAGCTCTCCCTCTCCGCGTATGGTTAGATAGTCCATTAAATACTCCTCGACTGTACCAAAATAGAACCATCCAATAGGTTTATCACTGAGTTTCGCAATTTTTTCTGCTACCTCAATAGGCACAAGGTTATAGCCTTGGACATAGGAATTAATGGTTGTCTTTTTTACCCCAATCCGCTTTCCAAAATCCGCAAAGGATAAGCCTAAGCCATCCTTTACTTGTTGCAGTCGTTGCCCCACTTGTTTTTTATCTGGTTTCAAAATTCCAAACATCGTTTTCTCCTCCAACATGCTTCCTTTTTTCTTTAGTATACCACACGTATATTATTTCGTATATATTTTTCACGCTTTTCTATTGACATCGTATATTTTTTCGTATATTATATAATTGTAGAGGCCACTACATTGTGATGGATTGTTGAAAAAAGTCAATATATTTTACGAGGAGTGAATGATATGCCAATCAAAATTAGTGATTTTACCTTACCTAATGAAAAATTAGAAAAGGAATATCAAGTAGTGAATGTTTCAAGATGGCAAAAAGAGGGCGAGATGTTGGGTTGGAGTTATGAATGTATTTTACCTAAGTTGCGATTTGAAAAAGTAATGGTCAAAGTAGATAGTGAATTTCCCGTGATTTCCAAAGAAGAGTTAGACGAAAACGGAATCGCTACACTTCGTTTTACGGGATTAGATATTCGACCATGGGGCAGAGTCAATGGTCCTTTTGTCAGTTATGGTCTCTCTGCTTTTGCAGAATCTGCCACTCTTGTTGCAGAAAAATGACAGTCACTTACTTTACTGCAAAAGAAACGGTGGAACGTGTGCATGGATTGCATTCTATTTCTACCCTTAACAAGTGGGCAAATTTTATTCAGAAAAACTGTCACTATCACTTTCATTATGAATCTTCTTCTATCAGTCATAAGAAAAGACGTGTTTTTACTTTAGAAGAAATTAATCGATTGAATCAGGTGGTTCCTCTAATCGCTGAAAAAGGACGTGACGGTGCTTTAAGACAAGTATTTGATACAGTAACGGATAGTTGTACTTACTATTCAACTACTGAAATCTATGCCTTATTGATGGAGCAACTGGAACAGCAACTAACGACCACAAGACAACAGGCACATGAACAGCAGAATCAATTAGAAAATGAAGTTCGCCACTTAGACAAACGATTGAAACACTTGGAAGAGCAAATAAACGGCTCTTCCAGCGGCTGGTTTCGGCGGAAACGGTAGGGCATCAAGCCCTTTCCGTTCTCCGACGAAAACCACCAGACGATGGAACAGGCGTTAGAAGAAATGCCCTGCATTTCTTCCCCTTAACTTGATATATAGGACAACATCTGTCGAAAAAAAGAGCTTTATTTCTTTCCATACTGGAGTGATGCGATTGTTACTAGCGTACAATCAAAAAATCATTGAAACTCCTACGTATAAAGAAATTTGGGAATACGACACACCTATTCAATTAAAAAAAGAGACGTCAAAAGAAAGCAACAACGAATACAAAGAAGAACTTGCATGGTTATATGAAGAAGAAGAGACTAAAAGAATTTATGATGAATTATCCGCACAAGAACAATACGATAGTCTAAAAAGAAAACAAAAACATTATCGCAATATGCGTTTTACAATTGCACGATTAGTTGATACCAATTTTGATAAACAGACAAAATTTCTCACACTTACTTTTAAAGAAAATATTCATGATATCACATATACGAATAACGAATTTAATAAATTTATCAAACGATTAAACTATAAAATCTATCATACAAAAAAAGCATTACTTAAATATATTGCTACGTGGGAGAAACAAAAACGGGGAGCTATCCACTATCACATCATACTTTTTTCATTTCCTTATATCCAACAAAACACTTTGGCAACAATATGGGGAAATGGCTTCATAAGAATCAATAAAATTGATGTGGATAGCGTTGAAAATCGAGGGAGATATGTCAGCAAGTACTTTGATAAAGACCTAGATTTAAAAGAACATAAGCAAAAGGCTTTTTTCAAATCTCAAAATTTGAAGTCGCCTATCGAAAGCAAGTCACTGGCAAGTACCCCTTATGATACAAGCACCCAAGAAATTCTTTATTCCAATGAGTACCTTTTCCGTAAGCCCATATTCTTCTATGATACAGATGAAAATGGAGCTACAGATTGGAAAATTGAATTTTCAGAAAGTGTAGTCAAATATACAAAAATAAAAAAAGAAACGTAGAAAAATAGTTTGTCATTAATGTTCTTTGAAAGAAAGTGTGAGTGATAAAGATGAAAGGTACAGTCTGCAAGAAAGATTTAGAAGCATTGGGTTTTCGCCCTAATCAAGCAGTGACGATTATTCGCCAATCGAAAGTAAAAATGGTCAATAAGGGCTATCCGTATTATAATAATAAACGTATTGGGGTTGTTCCTAAATACATTGTTGAAGAGATTATCGGTATTCCCCTACAGTAAGGGGGAATACTTCATGGCAAAAACAAAATATTCCTGTGTATACCAAAATAAAAAAGGACAATTTTATTATTTAGTGGAGCTCGGACTCGATCGAGTGACTGGAAAGAGAATTCAAAAAAAGAGTACAAAAAATGAGCATGGTCAGCGTTTAAAATCCGCCAGAGAAGCACATCAAGAAGTAATACGATTAAAAAATGAATATATGGTCAATAACGGTTTTGCAAACTATGATTTAACTTACCCGCAATTTATGAAAAAAAGTTATATCCCGTATTATAAAGCTTCCGTACAACGAAGTACTTGGAATTCTCGTGAGAGTGGACTTGAACAAATGGCTGACTTCTTCAAAAATCAAAAATTACGTGAAATTACTGTCCGAGATTGTGAAAGTTACCGTATCTGGTTACTGACAGAAAGTGGTTATTCACAAGCCTACAGCTCTCTCCTTTACGGAATGTTTCGAAAAACATTAGATTATGCCGTATCCTTAGACTTCATTAAGGAAAATATTTCGAAGCGAACCAGAGCTATCCCAAAAGGAAAATCGATTGTTCCTTTTTGGACAAAAGAAGAGTTTGAGCATGTGCTGTCTATCATTTACAAATCTGATTTTTATGAACACATGTGTTTTGTAATAATCTGGTTCACTAGTGTTGCACAAATAGAGTAAGAATATTCAGATTATTTGTTTTTCTGAAAAATGTTAAAAACGAATAGTGCTGACGCAGAGGATGACTATTTCCAGAATTTTTTATCTGTTATTCAACTAAA
>NZ_JBSMVT010000047.1:0-8202 GCF_053760925.1 Enterococcus olivae | reverse complement strand
CACCTTTACCATAACAGAATGGGGTTCTTTTTTCATCACTTAACGGGTGAGAATCGAAAAGTTAATTTTTCCTGCCGTTAGGCAGTTTCTAAACAATTATAAGGAAAGTATGAATTATTCAGGATCTATAGGTATTATTAGATTCTATAATTTTTATATGATTTCTCTACTTAATCTTATAGGCTTGAAAGATTCGTGACTTCAAATACATCTTCCCAATCATTTTGAAAGTCTTTTACTGCTTTATCTATAACCGAACTACTTAAAAGATTAGATACAATATCTACATTAACAGTGGTCGCTTGAGCGCCAGCTTGAATAGACTCATTAACTTGTGTAATATTCTTAAAACTAGCACATAAAATCTTCGAATCACTTTTGACAGAATGAATATGGTTAGCTAAATTACTTATTATTTCTTTAGAATTAACACCTAAATCTTCCATTCGATTATAATAAGGCGCTAAGTAATCCACATTTGCAGCAACTGCTAAATATCCCTGAAACTCCGTATAAATAGCTGTTGCAGTAATTTTATAATTTTTTTCTTTTAATATCTTTATTGCTGCTAAACCTTCAAGAGTAACAGGTATTTTAATATATGTTTCAACTCCTAAATTTTTAACAATAACCTCTGCATCTTCGATAATACGTTTTCTCGAAGTACCTATTACTTGTACATGTATCTCCAAGTTAGGAATTATTTTCTTTATTTCTTTCATATGTGAGAAAAACTCTATTCTACCTTCTTTTTTTACAATTGTTGGATTAGAAGTAATTCCTTGTAATGGTAAAATTTTAGAATAGTATTCTATGTCAGAAATATTTATAGTATCTAAAAATAGTTTCATATGTTCCTCCTTAATATAGTAAAAGTACAGTTAATCAAAACGAATATTCGAATCGATTAACTGCACTTCCATCAAAACCCAAAATACTAATTTTTAACCAAACAAACTCAATACATAATACACAATCCATGAATACCACTGTGTTCCTACAGCTAATGAAGTTATTTGCTGTACATCTCCTGGTACTTGATAACCGATGTCAGCTGCGATATTTGTCATAATCGGAGCTGCAAAACCTGCTACATATAGTGTGATTGTTGCAATGAAGATTCCAGTAATGATACCTCTAAATAAATTGCCTTTAGATGGTAAGATTGCAAAGATCATGTAGAATGGTAAAGCTGTTAAATCTGCTAGTGGCAAAACTTTATTTCCTGGTAAAATAAATGCTAGGATTAAAGTGATTGGTATCATCAATAGCCCTAATGACAATACGAATGGGTGCCCAATTCCTAATGCTGCATCTAAACCAATATAAATTTCACGTCCTTCAAAACGTTTTGACATAAATTCTTGCGCTGCTTCAGAAATAACAATTAAACCGTCCATTAAAAGTGACACCATTCTCGGAATCAAAACTAAAGAAGCTGCTAAAGTAACGCCTGTGGTTAAAATTTCAGAAATGGGCATTCCTGCGACTGCTGATAGCAAGACACCAATAATTAACCCCATCATCATTGGTTCACCGAAAATACCTAAGCGCTTTTGAACATTTTCAGTACTCCAGTTAATTTTATTGATTCCAGGAATTCTGTCCAATAACCAATTCATTGGATAACCTAATACTGCCCAACCAGTTGTTTGAAGTGCCGGTAAAGAAATTCCTTCCAAACCTAATACTTCTTCCACGTCTTTTTGAGTCCAATCTGCTAGTTTAAAGATGATTGCCATATTAATGACGGCGCTTAATACAGCTAAAATCATATTACCTGTTGTTAAGTAAAGTGCACTAGCGATAAACATAGGCTGCCAAAAATTCCAAATATCCACATCCATTGTTTTAGTTAAATTAAACATAATCATTAAGATGTTCGTGGCAATGATTGCGATAAATACGAAAGGTACCACCGGTGTTCCCCACGCAATCGAAGAACCAATCCCCCAACCGATATCTGTTGCAGTTAAACTAAAATTGTATCTTTCAACTAATGCTTCTGTTACAGGTGTAATAGCATTCATCATGACTCCTGCCATTACATTGATACCTATAAATCCAATACCAACAGTTAGGCCGGCTTTAAAAGAAACTGATATCTTTTTCCCAAAGATAATCCCTAAAAGTGTGATAATAATTGGCATCATTACACTAACACCCAAATCAATAATATACTTAAAAAAATTGAAGATTGTTTCCATTTTCTTCCTCCTTCAATTCTAGAAATTCAGAATTTCTTTAATTTCTTGTTTTGTTTTTTCTTTACCAATTCCAGTTAGGAATGATCGTCCTAAAATAACCGGAACATCTCCTAAATCAGCATTTATTGTTGTTGAACTAATGATTAAATCTGGCTTCTTATTAGCTACTCTTGAAGGAATGTCAGAGACAATGCATTGACTAATATCATACTGCACCTTATTTTCATCCAAAAATTCTGATACTTTTTTTACAATAACTGTTGATGTTGCAATTCCAGTTCCACAACATACATAAATTCTTTTTCTATTCATATTACTCCATCCTCTCTAGTCTGCTTCAGGGAAAAACATCACTTTTCCAAAGTTATCTTCAGGTTTTTTATGTGTAATCGTATCAAAAATTGCTGGACCATCTGATAGTTCTAATCGATGTGTAATCATTGATTTTACTTCTAATTGCTTATTTTCAAGTAACGCCATGATTGTTGTCCATTCTTTTCCTGGGAAAGGTGCAGATACGCAACTCCATGATCCCCAAACTTTTAACTCGCTTCGTACGATTTTTTCAAAGTAGAAACGTTCAACCATAACATCAGCATATGGAATACCTAAAAAAACGACACCACCACCTTTTTTCGCATAAGCAAATACTTGCGCAGAAGTAATTGGAGAACCAGCTGCTTCAACCACGATATCCGCCATTAAATTTTCTGTGAATGACGCGATTTTTTCTAAAGGATCTTCTTTTAATGAATTTATCGTGTGTGTTGCTCCGAAGTCTTTGGCCATCTCTAATGCTTCATCTGCAATATCTATAGCAATAATTTTAGTAGCCCCAAAAATCTTCGCAAATTTAATGGAAAGTAGGCCCATATTACCGCAACCAACAACTACTACTTCATCTCCTGCAGTAATATTAGTATGATAATATCCATGCACGACTACTGCAGAAGGCTCAATCATTGCAGCTGATTCATAATCAACTGAATCTGGAATAGGTACACAATTTTTTTCTGGTAAACGAATATATTCTGCGTAGGCACCACCATGTCGTGCACCAATTACCGTTAAATTTTCACAGCGAGCATATTCCGCTTTTTTACAGTAATAACATTCTTCAACATCTAAATCTTCACAAGTAAAGCATGGTGCACCTGCCACACGATCTCCAACTTTAACATGATGGACTTCCTCACCAATCTCTACAACTTCTCCAGAAAACTCGTGTCCCCAAACCATTCCTTCAACATATGGCCCTAACTTTTTATATCGTGATAAATCAGAACCACAAATACCCACTGCTTTTACTTTAACAATGACATCATTTGCTTTTTCTAATACTGGATTTTCAGCTTCTTCATATCGTAAGTCTTGTTTTCCATATAATTTTAAAGATTTCATTCCAATTCTCCTTTATTTAAAGCTTCTTCTAAAGCAGTTAAATTCTCTTTAGTGTTACCTGAAAACATGAATGAACCGACAACAAACCAGTTGGCCCCTGCTTGGTAGCAATCAGCAATATTCTCGGCATTTACTCCACCATCAACTTGGATATCAATATTTCTATCACCAATTAATTGTTTCATATCTTGGATTTTTTTATATATTGGTACATATAATTTTTGCCCACCTAATCCAGGATTAACAGTCATTAATAAGACATAGTCAATTTCATCCAGGACCATTTTAATCGATTCCACAGGGGTTCCTGGATTCAATACCACACCTGCTTTTGCTCCCAATTGTTTGATTAGCTGAATCCCTCTTAATAAATGAATAGTTGCTTCTTGATGAATACTTATATATTCCACACCTGCCTCAATTAGTACTGGAATAAATTTTTCAGGATTCTCTACCATCATATGAACATCAAATTGAAAAGGTAAAACTTTTTTTAAATCAGCTACTTGTGTTGGACCAAATGCGATATTTGGTACGAATGTCCCGTCCATCATATCGACATGGAGAATGTCAATATTCAAATTTTCTAACGGAGAAACTTCTTCTTTTAACTTACTAATATCTGCTCCAAATAAAGATGGCATGATTTTTGTTTCACGCATAATTAAAAACTCCTTTTATAGTTCAGAATATTTTATAATCAAGTCTTGCTCGCTTTCATAACTGTTCTTTTTATTAAAATAAAGAACGGTATAACTACCACTAGAATTTTTTAATGGTTGAACCCACATTTCCTTTCCTACTGGAACAAGAATGTATACTGGAAAGCTTTTTCTTTTCTCTTCCCACAGTTGGTGTAGTTCGGAAACAGCTTTTGATTCATTATCATGTACAAACTGTTTGATTTTTTTAGGAATGTAATACATATAAATGATTCGAGCATACAGAAGTACTCCGCCATAAAAAGCAAATAGAATCAAGAAGACTGTCTTATTTTCTTGTAACGTATTCAAAATCCCCCTACCAAAATCACCCAGTAACCATTGATTCATTTCGTACATCATGCTTCCCATCTTATTCGCTCCTATCTGGCTTTGGTTAGTTTAATATCTGTAATACATCTGTAGCGTCGGTCGCTTGTACTAATTCATCAATTTTCGTGCCATTTTCAATCAATGAGATTACTGCTTGCAATACGTCTAATTGTTTGGATGGATCTTTAATTGCTAGCATAAATATAATTCGCACAGGAACAATGATATCTTCTGCTCCCATTTCTTGAAATTCAACAGGCTCTTTTAAAATACCTACAGCTATTGTTGCTTCATTCACATGTTTACTATCTACATGTGGGATAGCAATTCCATAAGATGTAGTATTCAATCCTGTTGGAAAAGTGTGCTCTCGTTCTTTAATAGCTTCTATATAACTTTCTTTTACATAGCCATTTTTCAACATTAATGAAGACACACTATCCAAAGCCTCTTCCTTTATTTTTGTATCACTCGATAGAAAAATAATGTTTTCTGGATTAATCATTTTGCCTAACTCACTCATATGCATACCTTTCTCATATTCTATTTATTTCCCAAGTAATCGGTCTCCAACTGCACCACTAGGATGATTGATGCCAAATTGTTCTTTTGTAAATCCTGTATAAGTCATCAACGCAATACATACCGTATCAAAAGTTGAAATAACTGCTAAAGTACTTGCTGTTGCAAGCATATTGAATGGATCTGGTTCTTTTTCAACAGCAATTTTTACAAAAAGATTCGAATAATCCCCAATTTTAGATTCTTCTTTCTCACCAACACCTACAATGAATGCTCCTTGTGCTTTGATTGAATCAAGTAAGTTGGTTAACTCTTTTGTATTTCCACCTTTGGAAATGACTATAACAATATCTTTATCAGTAATGATTCCCATTGACCCATGAATGGCATCAGAAGGACTCAAAAATACTGCCGGTACGCTTACACAAGAGAGTGAATGAACAATTTTTTTTGCTGCGGTTCCTGATGTTCCACATCCTGTAACAATAACGTTTCCTTTTTTCTCACCAATTTTTTCAACTAACGTAGCTAATACTTCTTGATCAACTGATTTAGATAATGCACCAATAGCTGCTGCTTCAATCTCAAAAGTATTTTGAATACTTTCTTTAATTTCTTGTTTATTCATTTCAAAATCTCCTTCATTGTTAAGTTATATTCTCTGCTAATAATCTCAAAATATCGGTTTTCCTATTTTCTAAAAGCAACAAATTAATTAACTCATTGTTTTCTGCCACCGTTAGGATATCCAAAATAGCTTGATTATGTTGTTTTCGGTCAATCGGAGCCAACAAGAAAACAACGTTAACTTGTTGCTCGTTTGAAAAATTCACGCCTTCTTTAACAAGGAGCATACTAATAGCGATTTTTTTGACCCCTTCTTTGGGTGTTGCATGTGGAATTGCGACACGTTCACCTAAAATAGTATATGGATCTGAAAAATCATGACTTTCAATTACTTTTTTTATATATCCTTTAGTAATTGATCCATCTTTTAATAAAGGCTTAGCTGCCAATCGAATCGCTTCTTGATAGTCTTTTACATTATCTACTATAAAAATTCTATTTAAGGAAAGAAAATCAACTAAGCGCATGGCACTAATAGTTTCTCTAGATGCTTCTGGCAATTCGGCTAATTGATTTTTGCCTAGGACTTGTAAAATTTGAGTTCGGATCTCATCATTTTTATTGATAGGTACATAGTCTGATATTATATTCATTATTTTTTCTACGATGTTTAATTGATCATCTACACCAAAAATCTTTTTAAAAACATTTGAACGTAGTTGCTGCTTCTCATGATTACTCATCGTAGCATGAACAACAAAACAGTTTTCATACGAATGAAAATGTCCAATAGAAAAAATAATATCTACTTTTAAACGACTTTCTTGAAAGGCTCGGTGAGATACAGGTTCATAAAAGTATACTTCTGGAAATAAATCCATTAATTGTGTAAGCATCAATTGTGAGTAAGTAACTCCTTTGGGACAAATCACGATAGCCGTTTTTATTTTAGGAAATTCTGATTTCCCTTGTGGTAATATTTTGGAACCTACGATTAAGGAAATATACATTATTTCAATTTCTGGTAACGGAACTTCCAAAAATTCTTCTAAGGGCTTAAAACAATTTTTGATAATAGAATTCAAAAAATTATATTGAGTAATAACATTATCAAAAAATTCTGATTCGTATAAATCATTTTTTTTATTTATTAAATACTTCATACGGTAGTAAGCAGGAGTAAGATGGTACATTAAACTATTTAATAATGTTTCTTTATCTTTTAATTCTATAGATGTAGTTACTTCAAGATTCTCAATACACTTTTCTATTACTTTGCGTAGTTTGAAAGTAACACTCTCACTAACAAAATCTCCAGACACAATATTCGATGAAAGAATTTGAAGTGATATATATATCGATTCTCTTTTTCCATATTTTTCTAAAACAAGTAGTTTTTCAATAACCTTTACTTCATGTAAATTTAAAATATCGAATTCATCTTCCAGCCTTCGCTTTTTGACAATTTTGCCATTAGAAATACGCTTAAACAAAATTATCAAAAAAAAGGGCAATATTTGATATTGTTCATCTGAAAAGTTTATCTCTAATTCTCGCTCGATTTTTTTTAGTTTGCTTTCTACTCTTTGTATTTCTGAAATTTTTATTCCTGAAAACTCAGATAATAATTGTAAACCTTTAGTCATTTTGATAATCTTAAAGAGAGTTTCTTTAATGAAGTCTCGAATCAAAAGTTCGTTTCCTGAGAGTGAATAGCCCTGTATTCTCGAATAAGTTATTTCTAATGTAAATGTTTTCAATCTCTTTTTTAATTTAGATAAATCTCGAAGAATTGTATTTTTACTTACATTCAATTCATAAGAAAAATATTCTAAAGATAAATCTAAAGACTCGTTAAATAACAATAGTGCAAGTATTGTTATTCGTTCTTCTTGAGAATAAAAAACATTCTTATTAGGTAATTTGTTTTTTTCACTAAATAAAGAGGATACAGATGGATCAATAATAAATCCACCATCTTTTTTACGTTGAATACTTGGCAATTCATTTTCAATTAAAAACTCATTAATTTTTGCTATTGCATACCTAATTTGATCTCTTGAAAGATTTAACTTTTTTTCTACCTCCTTTCTAGTAATGCTTGGATTAGAAAGAATTTCAGTTAGTATTTTTAAATACTTTTCTTCCAACCAACTTCACCCCTTCCGATTACTCATTAAACTTTTATAAAATAATGTACATCCCTTGATTTATATTATAGGTTCTAAACTTCAAAAAGTATAAGCGTTTTCATTCATAAAATTCCCTCACCTTTTTTGTAATGTGGTGATAAGCAAATTTTTTTATGACTATTCTATGTTATAAAAAAATTTAATTGTAATACTATTTCCTGAATAATTCATACTTTCCTTATAATTGTTTAGAAACTGCCTAACGGCAGGAAAAATTAACTTTTCGATTCTCACCCGTTAAGTGATGAAAAAAGAACCCCATTCTGTTATGGTAAAGGT
>NZ_JBSMVT010000046.1:0-8943 GCF_053760925.1 Enterococcus olivae | reverse complement strand
AGTCACCTTTACCATAACAGAATGGGGTTCTTTTTTCATCACTTAACGGGTGAGAATCGAAAAGTTAATTTTTCCTGCCGTTAGGCAGTTTCTAAACAATTATAAGGAAAGTATGAATTATTCAGGAGTTATTACCATTACTAAGAAAACATGCCTCGAAATTGAAAAATAATAGAGTAGAATTTTATAACCCAAGTCGAAATATGTACGATGACTCAAGACTATTGCATACAGGTGCAAAAACGTTGAGTAGAAGGACAGCGTCAGTCACAGAAATTCATCTAGATGCAGCTTTAGGGGCATCTGGTGGACATGTGATCGTAAATGCAACGAATGGGAATACAGTGGAAAATCGTGCGTTTGTAGAAACATTGAGAAAATATTCGAGTGTATGGGGAGGCGTTAGCAGAACCAACGGATTAAGTTATCGCAGTGATTTGTTAAATCTTAACGTATTAGAAAGACGCAATGTACCGTATCGTTTAGTGGAATTAGGCTTTATCACAAACTATGTGGATGTTCTTAGATTGAGAACGAATCTGGATGCTTTAGCAAAAAGTATGATTGAAAATGCAACAGGAGAAAAAATTAATTAAAAATGAGTCAGGTAGAGCAGTAAAATGCACTACCTGATCTTTTAAAAAAACAAGTGGAAGGATATATGACAATGAAAAGAAAAATTATCAGCTTAGGTATTTTATCCATGCTTTTGCTTCAATTTTTAACACCTATGTTAGTTTTTGCTACAGAAGAATCCAAAGATTTGGAGAATGAAACTTCTCAAATCGAAGAGTCCCTTTTCTTAGAAACTGAAGAAACTATCAACTCTACTGAAGGTATTGTAGACATAGAAGAAGACGACGAAAGTAAAGAAACTATCGACAGTACGGTTTATTCAGAACCTGAAACGACAGAAGAGGATTTGGAAGTTGAGACGGAACCACAGATCCAACGCTCAATAGTAACGAATCAATATGCTACTCTTATTGAAGAATCAGAAATTTTAAACGAAGATTTAGAAACAGTGATTGGAAGTACAAAAAAATATTTATACCAAGTTTATCAAATAAAAGAAAAAATTGACTCTCCAACAGAAAAGATTTATTACGGACTAGAAAATTATAAAGGCCAGTTCTTGGGATATGTCTCTGAAACAGCAGTAAGTATTTCAGAAAAACCAGTGGGTGTCTTAAAAGAAGAAGAGCAATATGTGAGCATTAATTCAAAAAAAGACGTGATTTTAGCAGATCTAGATTATTCTGAGGGGAAATCTACATCTGAATATTATGGAAAGGTCTTCAGATCAGAAGGAGTCATCGAAACATTCGATGGCAAAAGATATCTTTTACTCAAAGATAATAAAGAGAAGATAATAGGCTATGTCAACGAAAATGCAATCAAGTCTTCACCTGGAGGCCAGGGATTCTATCAAAGTTACGGAGACTTTGTAACGATTATTTCTGGAAATTATGATATTTGGCAAAATTTCAATTGGGAAAAAAGAAACCATTCATCTGATTACAAGGGACAGACTTTACAAGCAAGAGGATACTATGAACATTTTAATGGTTCTCGCTATTTGTCATTGTATGATTCTAAAGGTAAGTGGGTTGGCTACATCGATGAGGCTGGTACTAAGGTAGCGAATAATAGAGGTGGTGTGTACCAATCTTACGGAAAATACGTTAAAATCAAATCTAAAAATTATGATATTTGGCAAGATTTTAATTGGAAAAAACGTAGCCACTCTTCCAAATATTATGGACAAACTTTACAGGCCAGAGGCTATTACCATCATTTCAATGGTGCCCGCTATTTGTCATTGTATGATACCAAAGGTAAGTGGGTTGGCTATATCAATGAAACAGGAACAGAGCTGACAAATCCTCAAGGAAAACATCATAGCTACGGTAAATATGTTTCTATTAAATCTAAAAATTATGATATTTGGCAGAATTTTGATTGGAAAAAACGTAATCATTCTTCGGACTACTATGGACAATCATTACAAGCCAGAGGCTACTATGATCATTTCAATGGTTCTCGCTACTTATCACTGTATGACTCCAAAGGCAAATGGGTTGGCTACATCAATGAAACAGGCACTCAATTGTCAAATAATGGTGTAAGTAGTGTCCATCAAAGATATGGAAAATATGTAACGATCAAAACTAAGAATGTGGGGATTTGGCAGAATTTTAACTGGAAACAGCGAGCAAACTCAACAAGCTATTATGGTAAACCATTAGAAGCCAGAGGCTATTATGTACATTTTAATGGGAAAAAATATTTTAGTTTGTATGACAACAAAGGCAAATGGATTGGATATATCAATGAGGATAATGTAGAAACTAACAACAGTAATGTTGGTTTTTATCAACGTTATGGAAAACAAGTGATTCTTACTTCAAAAAACTATGATATTTGGCAGAACTTCAATTGGAAAAAAAGAGATCATTCTTCTAATTACTATGGTCAAGAATTAGAAGCAAGAGGGGTTTACGAACATTTTAATGGAGGTCGTTACCTGTCATTGTATGACAAGAGTGGTAAATGGATTGGTTACATCAATCAAACAGGGACAAAAGATAAACCTATTGTCAAAGATAAAATGGATAAAGTACAAAAGTTATTGGATAAGAGTTATAAATCATCTAATTATGGAATTTATGTTATGAGTTTAGTTGATGGGTCTGTAGCACAAAAAAATGGTAGTAAAGTTTTTACTGCAGCAAGTACGGGCAAACTTCCAGCTTTGTATTACACTCAGAAAATGATTTTAGATGGTAAACGTGACGGAAATAAACTGTATACTTATACAGATGCTATCAATCGGATGCCACTTTCTTACATGCGTGGAGGAGCAGGCATCTTACAAGGTAAGAGATTTGGGACTCAGTATTCTTTGAATACAATCATGAACTGGACTGCTAAATATTCAGATAACCAAGGAACCAACTTTTTAGCTTATCACGCTGCTAATCAATACGATTCGGTGATGAAGAAAGAGATTAGCAATATTCTTGGCAGAAGCTGGACCACACCGTTTAGAGTTTCTGCAAAGGATAATGCGTTGTTAATGAAAGCTATTCATAATCAAGGCGGAAAACTAATCAATGATCTTTCCAATACGGTTTATGATAGTCAACGCATTCCGAAGTACATTCCTAATAATGTGAAGGTAGCTCATAAAATCGGTGATTTAAATGGTTATGCGCATGATGCAGCTATTGTTTATGCTGATCAACCTTATGTCATTGTTGTGATGACACAAAATGTGGGTTATGAGCCAATCTCTAAATTATCTAAACAAGTTTATGATATTTTGAAATAAGAATTTTACTGAGTCAATAAAATAATTCAAAATTTGACTAGTCGCCTAGCTTAAAAAACTAGAAGACTAGTCAATTTGTTTTTGTTCATTTAATTTTTATCGTTGTGCTGGAAAAACATAATATTTTTGATACAGAGATGTTTCAATTTGATATCAAAATGTTTAATTTAATTTCTTTTTTGCTAATTTCGTGTAAAATATATAGGAAATGCTTTGGAGGGATTTTGTGAAAAAACGAATAGTTTTAATAGGTAAAGAAATCTATCTTTTTTTTGTTTGGCTATCTTACAAAATTTCTAGAAAAAAGACTAGGAAAATAGTTGTCTTATTGAGTTTCCCGCAAGCCACAGAACATTTATTAGCAAAATTGTATGAAAATTTTAAGAATCAATTGGTTATTTGTTATACAAAAGATGGAAGTTTATTGGCAAAACAATATCAGTCTAAAGGCTGTGAAGTCTATGACCTGGATAATTTCTATACAATATTAAGAAAAATAGTGCCTGTTTTAAAAGGAGCAGATATTGTTTTTTGCGATAATTATTTTGCGTTTTTAGCAGGTATGACCTTTGATGATAGGACTAAAGTGGTTCAATTGTGGCATGCCGATGGAGCAATTAAAAAATTTGGATTAGAAGCAGAATATACAAGAAAAGTAGATAGTAAAGATAGAAAACGTTATCTTGATGTGTATAGTAAGTTCACTCATTACGTTGTAAGTTCTAAAAAAATGTCAGATGTTTTTTCAGATAATTACAAAACAGAATTTAAGGAACTTAAATTTGGGTATTTACCAACTGATCTTTATTTTAATAGCGAATGGATGGATCAATCTCGAAAAAAATTTCAAGAAGTATTCCATACTGATAAAAAGATATTAGTGTATACACCGACTTATCGTGAATCAAAGGAAACAATTCCCTTAGATTTTTCTAAATTAAAAGATAGAATTGGTGAGGAATGGGAAATTTTTGTGAAAGCTCATCCTCATGATAAAGAATTACAGCAGCAGTTGTCTGAAGAAAGTGGAATCATTACTAACTTTAAAGGCCTAACTTTGCAGCAATTATTACCCTCAGTAGATTGTCTAATTACAGATTATTCTTCAGTACCATTTGAATATACTTTAGCTAATGATCAGGGAAAAATAATCTTTTTTTGTTATGATTTAGAAAGATATCGTCAAGAAGTAGGAATTGAATCTGATTTTGAGCAATGGATGCCAGGTTCACTTGTCAAAACTGAATCAGAATTGTTTGAGGAAATAGATAAGCATTCCAAGAGTGATTTTCAAGAGTTTAATCAAGTTTGGAATACCTATGCGAATGGGACAGCCGCAGACCAATTAATAGAGTGGGTGAATCAAAACTATGAAAACTGAATATATAATGGGGACACCTGTAGATAAATTAACTTATGAGGATATTATAAATGACGTACCGAATTATATTCGATCTGGGAAAAAGATGACAGTAGTAAGTGTCAATCCTCAAATTATAGTTGATGCACACAAATTCCCAGAGGTAGTTGAATTTATAGAAAATGGGACTCATAGAATTCCTGATGGTATCGGTATTGTAATAGTTTCTAAAATGACGGGTGGTCAAATAGTAAATAGAGTGACAGGTTTTGATTTGATGGTCAAATTTTTAGAATATGCAAATAAGAACAAGAAAAGTTGTTTTTTTTATGGAGCACAACCCGAGGTTTTATCAGATGCTTTGAAAAATATTCAAATTAGATATCCTAACATTACGATTTCAGGTTCTATAGATGGTTATACGAAAGTCTCGGATGAAGAAATTATTTCTGAAATCAACCAAAAGCAACCGGATTTTCTTTTTGTTGCTTTAGGATTCCCAAAACAAGAACTGTGGTTACATCAACATATAAATAAGTTAGATGTTTCCGTATTTCAAGATGTGGGTGGAAGTCTTGATGTATTAAGTGGTCATGTGAAGCGTGCGCCCAATTTTTTTATTAGAAGCCATTTAGAATGGTTATATCGATCGCTAAGCAATCCCAAAAGATTTTATAGGATTTTACAATTGCCAATTTTTGTAGTTAAAAGTTTAATTTGGAAAATCAGAGAAAATTGATAAAAATTTACAAAGTTTGTTAATGCAGAAAGGATTATAAAAATGGTATTAAAGAAAGTTTTAAAAAAATATGATTCCACTAAAAAATTGTTTTTCCCTAATATGGCAAATCGAATGAGGTTGTATTATGCTGAAAATTATGAAACAAAAAGTATAGATCCTAATCTTATTGTCTATGAAACAAGAGATGGGAAATCAATTGTGGATTCACCTTATGCAATGTTTATGTATTTAGCATCTAATCCAGAGTATAGTGATTTTATCCACATATGGATTTTAAATAGTAACAATCAAGAACTTGAGAATAGTATTCCAGCTGAGCTGAGAGATAAAGTCCGTTTTGTTTATAGAAATACACTTGAGTATGTGGATGCACTTTTAGAGGCTAAATATCTAATATCTAACTCTACTTTTGAATCTTTTTTTGTAAAAAGACCAGATCAAATTTATATAAACACATGGCACGGTACACCATTGAAATCAATGGGATTTGATATACCGGGAAAGGTTTCTCATTCTCAAAATGTATTGCGAAATTTTCTAATGGCCGATTATATATTATCACCAAATAAACATACATCCAATATCTTTATACAAAGCTATAAACTAGATAATGTATATCCTGGGAAAATACTTGAAGGTGGTTATCCGCGGATAGATCTGACGTTGAATTCAGATAAAAGTAATGTTATTAAAAAAATTAGAGGTTTTGGAACTAAGATTGATTCAAATAAAAAAACTATCTTATTTTCACCAACATGGAAAGGATCTTCAGTAAACAATGCTCAAGATGACATAGAGCAGATTGTAAATGAGACTTTAAAACTTGTTGAGGAATTTTCAAGTCAGTACAATGTATTGATAAAAGTACATCCTTTTGCTTTTTCAAGAGTCAAAGATGACGAACGAATTGCTGATTATCTTGTTTCAGATTTAATAGATGCAAATGAAGTATTGTCAGTAGTTGATCTTTTAGTTACAGATTATTCTAGTATTTTCTTTGATTTTCTAGTGACAAATAAACCAATTGTTTTTTATTCTTGGGACAAAGATTTATATAATTTCGAAAGAGGAATGTATCTGGATCAAGAAGAGTTGCCAGGACCAACCGCTGAAAATCTAACTGAACTGATGGAATGCATTCATAATGTAGAAGAGTATCGACTTGTTTATAAGAAAAAGTATGATCTTTTAGCAGAAAAGATGGTTAATTATGATGATGGAAAAGTTACTTCGAAATATATTGATTATATTTTTAAAGGAAAAACATCTCCAAATTTAACTATACACACAGTGGAGTCTGGGAAAAAGAAACTCTTGATTTTCCCAGGAGGCATGAGAAATAATGGAATTACGTCCAGTTTATTAAATTTGGTGGGAAACATTGATTACAATAATTATGATGTTACTATCATCTGCAATCCTATCACAAGTGATGAAATCAATGAAAATTTAAAATCTTTAGACAATCATGCACGTGTCTTATTTAGATTTGGAATTGATATTTTAACAAAAAAAGAAAAATTGATTAACAAAAAATTTGCGGATAATGGAGTTTCTAAAGATAAAAGAAATGAATATCCTACGACGGGCTATAAACGAGAAATGAATAGACTGACGGCGAATATAAATTTTGATGTTGCGATTGATTTTAGTGGGTATAGTTATTTTTGGGGGAGACATATTTTAGCAGCTAATGCTCAAAAACATGTAGCTTTTATGCATAATGATTTATTTTCTGACTCAATGAGAGAAGTGGATGGGAAAATGCCAATGTATAGAGATTTACATGGGTTGTTTTCAATTTACTATCAGTTTGATAAACTTTTAAGTGTTTCACCAATGACTAGAGATGTGAACTATAATAATCTAAAAGAATTCGTTACTAAAGAGCAAATGTCTTATGTTTACAATTCTATTGATATTGACAAAATTTTATCTCCTGTAAAAAATAGTGAAGAGCAAAACACTCTAAAAATTGAAAAACAATTGATCAAACCCTCAATCGATGGTCCTGTGGAATGCTATAAAAATATAGATTCTATTATTGCTAAGGAACATTTTATGATTGACTTATTGACTTCAGATATTCTAGTACAGCATGCTAGCTTTGAATTTGATGATACTATATATATTAAAATTTCTGTTAATAACAAATATGTTGGCTGGATAACTAAAGAAAATACTGAACCACGAAGAGTTGAAGTCGAGCGCATTGAAGATTATCATGGATTTGGAACGGTTGCCACTGCATTTAATTATCCAATTTGGAGAGAGTTAAGAACCAACACAGATAAAGACGAAATAGTTACTTATGCAAGGTATTTTAAAAATAGATATTTAGAAATAGAAAAAGTTGCATATACTTCAAGTGGCAGATATTTTTTAGTAAAGTATGACAAAAAAATACTAGGCTGGATGTCACCAAGACCATTAAAGAGATTGCATAAGATAAGTAGATTATCGCCTTTAAATCAGTACTTTTTAAATAGAATGAAACAACAAGAAGTACAAAATCCAGTTTTATATACTAATAAAATAGAAAAGGTATCTTACTTTGTTAAAGTTATAAACAAAGAGTTAAATACCATTTGGAGTGAACCTGAAGGAGCTATTTATTCACGTGAAGTTCCTTTTTCAGAAGAATATATAGATTCTTATTTTAAAGTATCAGAAATCGCGTATTTAAATAATATCAAATACTGTCGCTTATGTTTGTCAGATGGAAGCTTTGTAGGCTATATTGAAGAAAAAGATATTAGCTACATCTCAGAAGAAGAATTTTTATCTGAAACTTCAATTGGAGATCAAGAAGGACTTCTACTTCCAAAGATGGATCTGTCACTTCAAAAAGTAGCAGATTTTGATGATCAGTTAATAAATTTTGTAAATATGGGGAGATTGTCACCAGAGAAAAATCAAAAGAGTTTAATAGAAGCATTCGCTAAATTTAATAAAGAGAATCCTAACAGTAGACTGTATATTCTAGGAATGGGACCGTTGAAAAATGAACTGGTAGATCAAGTGTACCATTTAGAAATGGAAGGAAAAGTTATTTTACTGGGACACATAAAGAATCCTTTTGAATTTTTGAAAAAAATTCCATATTTTGTTTTACCGTCCTTCTATGAAGGACAACCGATGGTGTTATTAGAAGCTCTAACTATAGGTATGAAAATCTTGGCCTCCAATATTCCTGCTAATATTAATGTTGTAGGAGTGGATGAAAAGTATGGATTGTTAACTAAAGGTACTTCTGTTGATGAAATTTATGAGGGACTAAAAAGAATCTCTTCATATCAAGATAATTTTGCTATATTCGATTATAAAGAATATAATCAAAGTGCGGTAGAAAACTTTTATCAAGAGATTCAATAGATAAACCTAGATAATTCATAGTTTTATGAGTTTGCGCTCTAAAACCGTATTTCTTCAACATTTGTAAAGAGTTTCTTTTTTCACCCATTTGGTGCGTGAAAAAAGAACACCTTTCTGTTAATGTAGATTTGA
>NZ_JBSMVT010000045.1:0-9877 GCF_053760925.1 Enterococcus olivae | reverse complement strand
CTCTCAATCCATTAAGTATATTTTCTCAAATAATTGAGTAAATACCAAATAAGAATAACAAAAGGTTCTTAAGGTTCTCCTCTAAAATCGAAAGATTAAAACCTTAAATATAATATACAAGGAGGAACGAATATGACTATCTTTTTACTGATTCTTACAGCGGGTATCTTGCTGTTTCTAGGGATTACTTTATTAAAACAAAACTTATTTTACTCACTGATCGAAAAAAATGAAGACAATCGTCGTTTTCTTCAGATCTATGGCTGGACCTATGTGACACTAGCCATCATCAGTGGGCTGTTAACACTTACTGAACAAACTTACATGATCCTTGTTTTTGTTGCAGTCATGATGTTCGTTTCTGCATTATTTAGCGTACAATTTTCCAAAAAAATGCGTTAAAAAGGATTCTGCTTTTCTTTTTTCTAGGAAATAGCTTACAATGTAAGTAAGAAGAAGAAAGGACGTGGGGTTATGTTGCAACAATACAAACGTATCATGGTTGCCGTAGATGGTTCCAACGAAGCAGAGCTAGCTTTTCAGAAAGCTGTCAACGTCGCAAAAAGAAATCAGGCAGAACTGCTACTTGTCCATATTATTGATACTCGAGCATTTCAAACGATCACTTCTTTTGATACAGTTTTGGCAGAACAAGCGACTGAAATGGCCAAGGAATCTTTGAAGGAATACGCTGCTTCTGCCAATGAACAAGGGTTGGCGACTGTGGAAACTGTGATTGAATATGGCTCGCCAAAAGGAATCATTGCTAAACAAATTCCTGAAGAAAGACAAATCGATCTGATCATGCTAGGTGCAACCGGACTTAATGCAGTAGAGCGCTTGTTTATTGGTTCTGTTTCAGAATATGTCATTCGTCACGCAAGTTGTGATGTTCTGATCGTTCGAACAGATACTGAGAATCACTTGCCTGAATAACCAAAAAAAGAGGGTGCTTCTAAACAAGAAGCACCCTCTTTCTTATTGGGAGGTATATTCCCAGGGGTTATTGTGAAAGATGTTGGGTTCATCTTTAACACCAAATAGCCAACAGCAAGGAAATGTCCTTGACTGTTTCTTTATTTAACCATTTCCTTTGTAAAATGTAAATAACTTTGTCTAAATTTTCTGAATATTTCCTAAAATGATCTTTCATTCATTTGATAGCTGTTTTTAAAAACGCGACCAAAAATTTTGTTGGTAATGGCGGCTCCATGAATACAGTCCTATGAAAAATACAAGAAAGATTGGTAGATCCAGTAACCAAAAAGAAATAAACATCGTACCTACTCCATAAGCAACCAATAAAATCCCACTAACAAGGATTCCTCCCATCATGGTGAAGACCATACCCATATTGCCTGCGCCTCGAGTAAAAAGCTGACCAATGTTGGTCCAGTTCAACTGAAGCAGACGATAATCTCTTGAAAAGTAACGCATAGACAAGATATAGGTAGAAAAAATATTGCCGAGAATCATACTGACTAAGTGAAGCAAAGGCAAATGGAAGATTAGCCCCGTCAGCAATGCGATCAGACTATTGATGATCAGTTGGATGCCGCAAGCAAAACGAAATTTCTCACGCAAATACCTTTCCATTGATAACGGCAATGAACGGATAAACAGAAAATTTTCTTTATCCAACGAAATAATGTTAGCGACAAAGGACATCTGATTCACAGATAACAGCGAAAAAGCTACCCCTGCAAAAAAGACCAGACCGACAAATCGATTCGTTAAAAAGCTCAAATCGTAGCCGCCGCTGATAGCAAAACTGATAATAAAGATGACTGGAAGTAAAACTGAATTAGAAAAAACCTGCATGATCAGATTGGGATCACGAATCAGTTGAAAATTATAGTTCAGCAAAAGCTGCCGTAAGTTTTGATTTTTCTTATAGGTTCTCTTCTCTGTAGAAATTCCTGGAGAAGCATCCAATAGTTGATCGTAAAGCCTTGGCAATAAGGTAAGCTTGATCAAAAAGAGCATGATTACAGTGACAGTGAGTAGCCCCAGCAAACTAAGAAGTCCCTTTGTTGAGAACGGGGCTGCACTGGTATAGAAGAAAGGCATAAAAATCGATATAGCGCTACGGTCCATCATCTCAAAATCTATCGAATTGGTTTGATTATTCATCAACAGGATCCCTATCACTGCGATCCCCATTGTAACGACCAGCAGTAAACTTGTGACGAGCTTTTTATGTTTTTTGAAAAATTTCGTTCTCGTAAGACCAAAAACAATGAAGCTACATATCGAAAAAATTAACGCTAAAAACAAGACAAACTGCAAAATTCCTGACAAGACAACGACACCTATAAATACTCCCGAGCGGATCCCTGTTAATAGAAATACGATCAATACAGGAATCGTAAAGGGAATGACGGTCAGTGCTACCACAACAATTTTTGCCAGAAAAATCTCGACTTGCTTGAATGGCAAGGGCAAATAACCTGCTAGATCCTGACTTTCAAAGAAAACATTGTAAATGACAGAGATACCCTGTGAAAAAGCAATGATTCCAAAAAGTGCCACATAGTAAGTAAAAAAGCCAGGCATTCGACTAAAATCCGTCAACATCATTGTGAAGCCATAGATCGCTAAAAATAGAACACCTGACAGCAGATACTGATTGATCAGAGATCTTGTCAATTTTTTCCCGCTTTTTCCTGATCCCCTTGCTTTCGTTGTTGCTTGCGGATTTGCATATAACAGATTGATCTTAGTCAATTCTAGAAGTTGCTTTTTATTCATGATCCGCCTCCGCTTCCTGTGCGTGTCGGCCAGTCATCTTCAAATAGATGGCTTCCAGTGATTCAGTTGGTGCGGTTTCCAGTAGTGTTTCAACAGAACCATTGTAGAGCAGTTCTCCTTTTTTCAAAATGGCTAACTGATCACACAGCTGCTGAGCGGTATCTAGGACATGCGTTGAAAAAATGACGGTTTTTCCTTTATCAGCATGTGCACGCATCATTTCTTTGAGATCGAAGGCTGCTTGAGGATCCAAACCTTGCAAAGGTTCATCTAAGATCCAAATGTCTGGATCAGGAAGCAGAGCACCAATCAGGATCGTCTTTTGACGCATCCCATGAGAAAAGCTGGACAGGGTCTCTTCCTGATGTTCCAACATATCGAATAATTTCATCAATGTTTGCAGACGTTCCTGTTTTTCTAAGCTATCCACTTCATAAGCCGACGCGATCAGATCCCAATATTCTGCGGCTGTTAATTGTAAGAACATATCCGGTGTGTCCGGTACATATCCGATTTTTTTCTTGATTGCTAAGCGATGTTCAACAAGATCCAGACCATCAACAGTGATCGTTCCTTCTGTTGGCTGAATGATGCTAACTAGGCTCTTGATCGTTGTCGATTTTCCCGCGCCATTATGACCAAGAAATCCAAAAATCTCTCCTTGATGAATCGTTAAATTCAAATGATTCAATGCTTTTTTCGTTCCATAATGTTTGCTAAGATTTTTTATTTCAATCATACAAACCCTCCTCTGCTTCAATTGTAACAAAAAATAGGACAGTAACATAATCTAACAGTAAAACATCCAAACAGTAGAAGTTTGCTCTCAAGGTTCAGTTGGTCCTCATCGCAATGTCACTTAATGTTAGTGATATTCCTTCTAGCTTGTTCGGAAATTTTTGTCTGTTTTTTACTTATGTTACCGTCCTATTTTTCTATAACTGATTCATTTCTACGCCATAGTCGTCGGCGACTTTTTTCAGACTGAATCCACGCCCGTGGACTTCACTGGCATTTAAGATCACACAAAAAGCAGTGTCATCAATCGTCAATACAGCCTCTTTGACTGTTGAAAAATCCTTTTCGCTGATTACTGTCATTAACAGCTTTCCTGGTGTTTGACTGTAGCCACCTTCGATCGGAATCAACGTCACTCCTTTATCCAAGGTCGTCGTCAATTCATGATGGATCTCAGCATATTTTTGCGAGATGATGAGCACATTTTTCGAACGATCCAGACCAACCTGTGTCATATCGACGACACGTCCAATAATAAACAAGCTGATTAGTGAAAACAGCATAACATCTGTATCAAAAGCGATAAAGGCCGAAAGAATCACAAAACCATCAACGATCAAGATCGCGATCCCCAAGGACAAATTTAGGTACTTATGAACGATCTGAGAAATGATCGCTGTTCCTCCTGTCGATGCATTCCCTCGAAAAACTAACCCCAAGCCGATCCCTGTCAAGATGCCTCCAAAAAGTGAAGCTAAAAAAATATTTTCTGTAATGATTGGAAAATGCGCTGTGATCCCCACAAAGAATGGATAGATCAAACTGCCAAAAACTGTTTTTAAACCCACATCTTTTCCTAGAAGCATAAAGCACAGGATCAGTAACGGGATATTGATCGTATAAAGAATTATTGCCGGATTCCAGCCAAACAAGTGATTTAGCACGATACTGATGCCGTTTACCCCACCTGCTACGATTTTATTTGGTAATAAGATACTATTGATCGAAACAGCTAACACAAAGGCTCCTGCTACGACGAACAACGCTTCTTGTATCTGTTGTTTTGTTAAAAGTTTACTCATTTCTTTCCTCCGATATATTGACAATGAATAGTGAACCGTTTTTCATCATATCATGAGTTTTCGCCGACTTCTAGTAAGAAACAACAAGAATTTTCTCATCTTTGCAAAAAATGTTACAATTCATCGCCAAAAGTCTACGACATCACGCAAGATATAAGAAAAAGATCCTGCCTATCCTATCAGAATAAGCAGAATCTTGTTGTTATTGTTGGATCGCACCGATCAATTGATTGATACTTTGTTCAATGATTTCTGGGGTTGTCGCTAAGTTGATCCGAATAAAACCTTTCGCTCTAGGTGAAAACCATTCGCCAAAATCGATCGCCAGTTTCCCTTCATCTTGCACCACTTGTTTAATTTGCTTTTTATCTACATAAGAGCGAAGATCCAGCCACATGAGATAAGTTCCCTCCAAATCGGCAACGATCACTTCCGGCAATTCCTCTGCCAAACGTTTCTTCGCATACAGATAATTGGATTCGATGGTTTGTAATAACCCATCCAGCCATTCATCAGCTGTTTCATAGGCTACTTTGGCTGCCAACTGACCAATCAAACTATTTTCAGTTTGTTTGTATTGCTTTTTCCAAGCCTGATAGGTTTTACGCAGGTCTTCATCAGGTATCCAGACATGTGAGTTCAACAAGCTGGCCAGGTTAAAAGTTTTTGAAGGAGAATTGACCAGAATCAATTGATCCAAAAACTTACCTTCAGCCACAGAGACACTTGAACAGAATTGATGATCAGACAAAACGATATCCGAATGAATCTCATCTGACAAGACAAGAACCTGATGCTTTTGACAGATGGTCAAGACTGCAGACAATTCTTCCTCCGACCAGACACGACCTACCGGATTATGAGGAGAGCATAAAATAAACATTTTTGGCTGCTGATCAATAATCTTTTGTTCAAAGTCTTTCAGATCCATGACGTATCGTCCATCATCCAAAATCAAGTCTGAAGTCACTAAGCAACGATGCTTGTCGCGAATCGCATGAGAAAAAGGATAATAAACGGGCGTTTGAATAATAATGGCATCTCCTTCTTCTGTAAAACAATCGATCAGATCATAGAGAGATTGCACGACTCCGGTTGAAAAAGACAGCCACTCTTCTTGAAATTTGCTTTGCTCGTGACGCTCCTGCCATCCCTGATAAGCCTGAAAATAATCAGTCGTCACCAAAGAATAACCAAAAACACCATGCTGAATGCGTTCAGACAAGGCATCTCTGACTGTTTCCGGGGTCGCAAATTCCATATCTGCTACCCATACTGGCAGTAAGTCATTGGAGCCAAAACGCTCCTCCAATGCATCCCATTTGATCGAATCGGTTTTCTTTCGTTGAACACTGTAAGTTTTAATAAATTGTTCTTTTTCCAAATGATGACCCTCCCGTCTTGATTGCTGCTTCCTTCCAAGTATACCGTTCAAAAAAAGAGCATGTCAACACATGCTCACGTTTTATAGCTTTTGGATCTTGGCTTTTTCTTCTGTGGTCAATTCAAAGTCGAACAGTTCTAAATTCGCTTTTTGACGTCCTTTATTATGCGATTTTGGAATCACGATCACACCACGTTCGATTTGATAGCGGAGAATGACTTGTGCCCACGTTTTTCCATAGCTTTCACCGATCGTTGACAAGACTTCTTTTGCTTCTTCACTGACTTTCGTCAAGGGTCCCCACGCCTCGGGTACGACCTGATGTTTCAATGAGTACTCAATGATCGGATCATTCCATTTACCTGGATGTGACTCGATCTGATTGACAGCTGGTTTGATCCGACTGTGTTCTAACAAGTAGCCCAATTCTTTTTCAGTAAAATTAGACACACCGATCGCCTTCAAGATTCCTTGGTCTACATACTCCTCCAACACACGCCAGACAGACAGGATTTCGTCTAGATCTTCCCACGGATGATGGATCAAATACAAATCGATGGTGGAAGTTCCTAAAGCAGCCAGACTGCCCTCGACACTTTCTCTTACCGCTTTCTCGTTTTCAGGAGCTTTCGGAATCTTAGAAGTCAGGAAAAATTCTTCACGGGAAAGCTCGCTAGCGGCTACTGCTTTGCCGACAACGGCTTCATTTCGATAAGAAATAGCTGTGTCAAAATGACGGTAGCCTAGAGCAATAGCATCTTCCAGCTCTGAAGTATTGCCATTAATTTCCCCTGTATACTCACGATCGACTTTCCCAAAAGTATTGGTCCCACTGCCTATGATCGGGATTTTTATCCCAGTATTTAACGTAATATATTCCATGTATTGTCTCCTCCTTGTATTTTTTACACTGTCATCAAGTTGCTATTTCTAGACTACCACTCGTTGCAAAAACTCTAAAATAAGTTGCTTGGTTTCTTCCTGAATAAAGGGCGCATCCGCATGTTCGGCTCCTTCAAAAATATAAAATTCAGCTAATACATTCCGAGCCCGTAAAGCTTGATACAATAATTGGCTTTGACTAACGGGAATGATCGTGTCCGCATCTCCATGCAGAATCAGAAACGGCGGTGTCTGTCCTGTGATAAATTTTGTCACATCTGGATAATTCAAAGCATCCAAGGGTATCTGGATTTGTGTCAGCTCATGGATTGCTTCACGTATCCGAAATTTTCGTAAAGAAGTTCTTGGCATCTCTGATAAAAATGCCGGCACCGAAACTAAAGGGTACCAGGGAACAACCGCTTTGACACGACTCGAATATTTGAGATAATCCCCTTTGTCGTATTCCCGTGTGTTGGCCGTAGCTCCTACCAAAGCAGCCAAATAGCCACCTGCTGACTCGCCCATTGCTATAAAGCGATGCGGATCCAGTCCTAACTCCTCCGCATGTGCTTTGAGATAGCGGATCGCCAATTTAACATCCTCGATTTGATCAGGGAATTTGGCTCGCGCCGTGACACTGTAATCAATACTGGCGACCGCGTAGCCTTTTTTAGCAAACCATGCCAGCTCTGGTACCCAGACATTGCGATCCATCGATGAAAAACTACCACCGCACAACCAAATGATCGTTGGCAGATTTCTCGGAGGTTCATCATATGGAAAAGACATTCTTGGACGCATCAAACTCAAACTCAATGGCCGATAAACAGCATTACTTCCTTCCATTCGATGACCATAAACGATCTCCGGAATCAAGTTGATTACTGGCTTTTCCCGGTGCATATGGATTTTTTTGATCATGCTTTTCCTCCTCAATTCGCTTACTACTATATTTCGAGTATACCGCAAACGCTTTTACAAACCAAATAAACACCTATATAATAAAAGAAAAAGGAGTCGATTCAAATGAAACATCTCTTATGGCTCGGAATGTCTTTGCTGATTCTGACTGCCTGTGGGCGTTCTTCAACACCGACAGATGACAGCTCTCGTTTCACTACTGAAGAAACTTCTCAAGGTATCTCAGACGATACTTCTTCATCGAGTGTTGAAACTTCAGCAACAGAAACGATGGGGTCCTCTGAAGAGCAGGCAAATGAAGTAGCCGCTACTATTGTAGGAACTTGGGAACAAGCAAATTTGACACTAATGATCGACAAAGACGGCCATTGGCAATTTGAAGGCGAGATCAATAGTCAAGGAACGCTAAAGGTCGGCATGGAATCCGGTTTGACTAAAATGGTCAAGCTCTACGGTTTTAATGAGAACATTGCCAATATTGGCAACTACTTTATTGCACATGTCAACGAAGCAAACGACAAAATGAGCTTTGGATACCTAGGAACTTTCCATCGAGTGGGCAATACTATGAATGAACTGACAGACACTGCTTATATGGACGTTGTTGAAACAGAGGGCATCGATTTCAGCCGCAGTTTATTGGGAACTTGGACCATGCGTAACAAAGACTACCACTACCAAAGTGTCTGGAACTACAATCCGGATGGCACCTTTGAAATTTTTTCTGATGGCAAAGGCGAAGCAATCACAGGTAACTATACAGTAGAATATCTTGAAGGTGATCGGATCAAGCTTTTCATTGTATATGATGGAGAAACAGAAGAACATTCGACAGAGTACCTCTTAAAGGATGGCCTGCTTATCGAAGAAGAATTGGAATGGGCTACCAGAATTCGCAATACCGATCCAGCAGCACCTTAGATAAAAAGTACCTCCCACATGAAGCGACATCAAACAACGGGAGGTACTTTTCGTTATGCCAGATCTTTTGATTTGATACCTTGATTCAAAAGTTGAACCATCTCGTGGAATCGTTTGTCTTGAGTGGCTTCTCTTTTGGCACTGTAAACATAACGAGCCCAGTTTCGTTGGTAGCCTGGCGTCAGATGTTGAAAAAACTTCTGAGCTTTTGGCTCTGCGGCTAATCTTTTTTCCAAGGTCGGCAAGAACTGGATATAATCAGCCACTGACTGGCTCGGTTTAACAGACTTTTTCTGCACAGTACGTTTGATACCGAGAATCGTATAAGTGTCATCTAGTTTGACCATTTGATTGAATTTATAGTCTGTCCCAGCGATGAATCCATCTTGATCGACCTGTAAAGCAGGAAAGATCTCGTCTCGATGGATAAAAGTCGACCATTTTTTATTGCCTTTTTTAGGATAACAAACGAGTAGACGACCGTTCATTTCCAAAAGTTCAGCCGTAATGATTTTTTGAATCTCTTCTTTCATCTCTTCCAAATCTTTTACAAACAAAATAATTGTTGCTACCGGCTCTGTTGGCTGTTGCTCACTTATATTAAAACCGCTAAAATAATCCATACTCGGGCGATGAAGAACAACAATCGGCTCTTCCATAGTGAGCCTTAATTTTTTGGCTAGTCCCTGCGTCATTGTTTGTCACTCCTCGTATTTCTTTTAATGTATTTAAATTTCTACAGATCGAAATTTTAGTCTGATTGAAATGCCGTATACCATTCCACTAGTTATTGTTTCTAGAGCTACTTCGTTTGAGAGTATTTAAATTTCTAAAAAACGAAATTTAAGTTCGTTTCTCTCTACGCATACCATCTCACTAGCTTAGAGTTCCTAGTAAGTGAGACTGGTAAAGTGGAACTGGCATCCTTATTTCTTTTAATGTATTTAAATTTCTAAAAAACGAAATTTAAGTTTGTTTCTCTCTACGCATACCATCTCACTAGCTTGGAGTTCCTAGTGAGTGAGACTGGCAAAGCGCATTTCTTCCCACTCTTTTTTGATACTGTTACACTAGTGTTGCACAAATAGAGTAAGAATATTCAGATTATTTGTTTTTCTGAAAAATGTTAAAAACGAATAGTGCTGACGCAGAGGATGACTATTTCCAGAATTTTTTATCTGTTATTCAACTAAAT
>NZ_JBSMVT010000044.1:0-10355 GCF_053760925.1 Enterococcus olivae | reverse complement strand
ACAGAAGGTCTCTATTGTTAGCTAAATTATTTATGTGGTTCCCTTGTCCGCATTCGGTGGCGCTATTGTCCGCATTCACTGGCTCATTTTTCCGCACAGGTGGCTCTATTCGTTCGCAATATTCATATAGTAAACCAATCCAATAATTTTCCAGGAATAACAATTCTGGAATATAATATTCAAACTTTATTTATCTCAAAATCGGAGATAAATCATTCTATATTAGAAAATATAAAGAAATTTACTATTTCCTTTGAAGAATATGAAAATTGGAATACCTCTTCTGCTATTCAGTTATTACGTCTACCTGTTGATTCCGAATTAATTAGTATACAATATTCAAAAGACTCTCTAAAGGAGATCCAGAAGGAGTATTTTTTAGAAAAATCTAATTTGAAAATAACTGAATTTGCTGAGATTAAAACTGATTTTAGGAATAGTCTTTATGATTTTAAAGTACTTCAAAAAAAATATCTTTCAGTGGAATATATGGACTTCACTACTTTCCACTATGAACAAGCAATGAAGAATGTAAGTTTTATAAATCACTTATATTCCTTCTTGTTAAATAATATTTTAAATTATAAAGAACTTTGTTTGCATATAACTAGCCCATCTACACAAGACTTACAAAAAGTGCAAGTTTATTTCCATCAACGGATTGCTTCAATCAATAGTAGATATTTAATAAACTATAACGAAATCGAAGATATTTTCCCTAGATTATTAAATGAATTTGATACCTTGTATTCAACTTTGGAAAAAATATTAAGTGGGCATTCGAATTCTTCCATTAAAAAGTTTTTCGAAGTTGACGATTTTCTTCAAGCTGCAAGAAATCTGGAAGTATTCTCTAGAAATTTTCATAATGTTACATCAAATTTACCAGAGAATTATTCACAAACAAAAGAAATGTTATTAGAAAATTTAAATCAAAGCAAAAATTCTGAATTGATTAGTTTTTTTGAATCCAAAATTACATTTATTGGTGAAATCTCACTAAACAAGAAATTAAAAATACTAATACAATCTATACCTGAAGAGTTGCAAATAAGTTTGTTTAAATTACCGAGCAAAAGTCTCTCGAAATCCATTAAAAAATATTGCCAAACTGTAGCAGATACAAGAAACTATTACACACATGGCGACAATATTTCTAAATATAACAATGCTATTAACGATATGAAAGAATTGCACACAATCTATATGAAAATGAGATGTTTAATGGATATACTGATTTTAAAAACTTTGAAAATTGATGAAGAAAAAATAATTAATACCATTAAAAGATGGGATGGTCCTTACCAGCAACTATTTTTCAGTTCACTTAATCTATCTCTGTAGATGGGATTAATGAAAAATGTCTCGAACAAGAACCATTTTAATGAATTAAATACTAGCTATACCATTTAGACACTTCATAATGAGGTGTCTTTTTTATTTAGAAGGAGTTAATAACAATAATGCATCTAACACTAGGAAGCCTTTTTGACGGTATCGGTGTGTTCCCTCTCGCCTCTCAAAGAAATAGCATCACTCCACTATGGGCAAGTGAAATAGAAAAAGCACCGATTCGAATTACTAAACGTCAGTTTCCCAACATGATTCATTTGGGAGACTTAACCAAATTACATGGTGGAGACATTCCACCCGTTGATATTGTCACTTTTGGATCGCCTTGTCAGAACCTCTCAACTATTGGAAATCGTGAAGGATTAGCTGGCAAAAAGTCCAATTTATTTTATGAAGCCATAAGAATTATTGAAGAAATGAGGGAAACAACCAATGGAAAGTATCCAACTCTCGCTATTTGGGAAAACGTCATGGGAGCTTTTTCATCAAATGACCGAATGGATTTTAAGGCCGTCTTGGAATCCTTCGTTCAAACCAAAGTTCCAGTTCCTCCCTCTCGTCAATGGGCAAACGCCGGTATGGTGCGAGGGAGAAATGTTGATGTGTGTTGGCGAGTCCTCGATAGTCAATATTGGGGTGTCCCCCAACGACGTCGAAGAATCTTTCTCGCCGCAGATTTTAGAGACTTTCGTGCCAGAGAAATACTTTTTGACACCAAAGGAATGCAGTCGCATATTGAAACTTGCAACCAAAACAGGTTGCCGACCACCCAAGACAATCGAAGCCTTATTACTGAAACAGGGCGGCAACTATTACTCTATCCCTTCCAAGAGCGCCGAATGCGTACGTACGCAAAAGAAAAAAATGCCAAAGGATTCATCTCCAGTTTCGGACAACCAACTGACCCTTTTCCCACTCTCTTAGCGGGTACTGTTGATACCTTTGCTTATTGGCAAGAAGGACTAGAAACGGAAGGTTTGGTTCGGAAGCTCACTCCACTTGAATGTGAGCGAATCATGGGTTTACCTGAAAATTGGACGAAATATGGATTTGATAATCAATTAATCAGTGACTCTGCCCGATACAAAGCACTAGGAAATTCCATTGTGGTTCCCTGTGCGGAATTTATTTTGTCGAATGTCGCAAAGGTCTATGTTAAAGGAGAATCTCATGGTTAGAACACGTGAACGTTTAAATGCTGCCCAACAATTACTATGTACCAATTCAATCAATCAGTTGACCGCAGCAATGAATAATTTCCAAATTTTACAACACATCGATGGTCGAGAAGAACGAGGTCGTCAAACAATCGCCGAACAATTAATGGAAGTCGAAGAGTATTTACAGATTGTCAAAAATCAAATCCAAACCATTCGGAATTTATATAAGGAGGTTTAAACATGGATCATACCATTCAAGTATATATTACTAATTTAAGTCGTTATGAATATGATGGCTTGATTATCGCTGCTTGGTTCACCCTACCTGTTTCCTTAGATGAATTAAGAGAAAAGCTACAATTGGAAACAGATGAAAGTTATGAAATTGAAGATTGGGAAGCCCCTTTCCGATTAATCGATGATCGAGATATTCCCACACTCAATCGTTTAGCTCTTTTAATCGAAGAAAACAGTCACTACGATATGTTTCCTTATTTAGATGAATTGATTGAATTGGGTGTCTTTGAGTCTCATGTTGATGGCTTGAAGCGATTAAATCAATTAACACATTTAGAAGTAAAGCCTGCGGATACTGATTCTATAGAAGATACATTTGAATTATCCGATGGCACCTATTTTACCATTTAAAGCAGTTTGACTAATCCAATAGTTGAATTGCTTTTTTGTTTGGAAAGGATGAGTTTTAATGAAAAATACTACTCGTTCCCCACCGCTTATCAACGCTTTTCTATTGATTGCCACCAAAACTTTGAATGAAAAGAGGAAAAAATATGGAACTAAAATACGTAGTACCGATTATGAAAGACACGTTTGGCCACTTAGAATATGCCGGTGAAGGAAACGTTGAACAACGACGCATCAATGGTCGTTTATCCACTGTTTCTCGTAGCTACAACTTATATTCAGATGTGCAACGTGCAGATGATATTGAAGTGATTTTACCTCATACGGCTGGAGAAAAATTCTTTGAAGTGGAAGAATCGGTCAAATTAATCAACCCACGCATTGTCGCAGAAGGATATAAGATTGGTGAACGTGGATTTACGAATTACATTTTACATGCAGACGATATGGTCAAAGCTTAAAGGAGGAAAACATACATGAGATTAGCACAAGGTATTATTATTGACAAAGAGAAAACTTTTGGACGGTTAAAATTTTCTGCATTGCGTCGGGAAGTTTTTCTAAACAATGAAGATGGCAGTGTATCAACTGAAGTTAAGGAACGAACCTATGATTTAAAATCACGGGAACAAGGACGAATGATACAAGTAAGTATTCCCGCTTCGATTCCATTACGAGAATTTGATTACAATGCAGAAGTAGAATTAATTAATCCAGTCGCAGACACCGTAGCCAATGCCACTTTTCGTGGGGCGGATGTTGATTGGTATATCAAAGCGGATGATTTGGTGCTAAAGAATAAACCTACACCAAAGATCGAGCCAAAGAATAAATAGGGATAGACCATGAAATTCTTACAAAGCAAAGGAAAACGAATTAGACCAAGCGATAAACACTTGGCCTTTCAGTTTTTCTTTGTCTCTACCCTAACTTGTTGGCTACTTGCCTTCCTTCCCTTTCACCTTGCTTTTTTTAATCGAACAACTTGGCAACTAGAGGAACTTAAACAACACTTTTTCAGTCCGTACGCCAGTCTTTCACTCGCCTTCTCCCTTCTTTTGGTTGGTGTTTTCCTCTTCGTATTCTATCGATATGGGTTTGATTATTATAAAAGTTTAACCCATCGCCAAAAACTAGCTCGAATGATTCTAGAAAATGGATGGTTAGAAACAAAACAAGTAGAAGAATTTCAACTCTTTGAAGATTCACCGACTAAAAAGAAAGAAAAAATTAGCTACTTTCCTAAATTCTATTATCGAATGAGCAAAGGATTGATTGTGATTACTGTAGAAATCACACTAGGAAAATACCAGGATCAATTGTTGCGATTAGAGAAGAAATTTGAATCAGGTTTATACTGTGAGCTAGTCGATAAAGAACTCAAAGACTCTTTTGTCGAATATACCCTACTTTATGATATGATTGCCAATCGTATTACGATTGATGAGGTTTCTGTAAAAGACGGTTCGATGCAATTGATGAAAAATTTATCATGGGCGTTTGATTCTTTGCCTCATATGTTGATTGCAGGTGGGACCGGTGGTGGGAAATCGTATTTCATTCTTACGATTATTGAGTCTCTCCTTCAAACCAATGCCAAACTGTTTATCCTCGACCCAAAGAATGCCGATTTAGCAGATTTGGGAACAGTGATGAACGATGTCTATTACAAAAAAGAAGAAATATCTGATTGTATTGATGATTTTTATGCTCGCATGATGGCTCGTAGTATCGATATGAAGAAAATGCTTCACTATAAAACAGGCGAAAACTATGCTTATCTGGGATTAGAACCAAATTTTCTGATTTTTGATGAGTATGTCGCTTATATGGAGATGTTGAGTGCCAAAGAAAATATGGTGGTCATGAATAAATTAAAACAAATCGTCATGTTGGGTCGACAAGCTGGATTTTTTATTATCTTAGCGTGTCAAAGACCGGATGCAAAATATTTACAAGATGGGATTCGTGACCAGTTTAACTTTCGTGTAGCTCTTGGACGTATGAGTGAACTTGGGTATTCCATGATGTTTGGAGATGTCGATAAAGATTTCTTCTTGAAACAAATTAGAGGGCGTGGCTATGTAGATGTCGGTACTAATGTTATAAGCGAATTTTACACACCACTTGTTCCTAAAGGGCATGATTTTTTAGCTACAATCGGTGCCTTATGTGACCCAAAACCGTTAGTAAAAAAGGAGGAACTCGAAGATGGAATTTGATGAATGTATTTATCGTTTGTATGAACTTTCAAGAAGTGAAGATCCAGAGTTGCAGCAACGTTTTCGCATGTTAGCTTTTGATGTGAGTAAAAACGGCATTACTGGCTTAGTTCCTATCGAAGAAGGCGGGATTACAGATGGTGTACCCTTCACTATGATCCTTTCTACCTTACAATCGGGTATGGAAGAAGCCACCTCACCTCTTGATCGAACAAAGATTGAAGCATTGTATAGTGTTTTGTTGTCAGAAGGGATTGATGGGTATAAGAAATAGTATGGATGGAAGCGGAAATTTTTAATCAACTGCGGTATAGTTAAATGAACAAGATTGGAGGAAATGGCATGTCTCACTTTATCCGTATCGTTGTTACCAGTTTACATCCGACTTATTTGATCCGTCAGTATATCTTTAGTGCTGTTGTTACTGCTTTTTTCTATTTTTCAAATTCAGGAACCTCGCCTACTTCGTTTTATGTCTTTTTAGGATTAAATTTTCTTCTTTATCCATTTGCTATGTTTGTTTATGATTCCTCTGTCTCTCTTTTAATGGGAAATAATGTGTGGATTACAAGTATAGTTGTTACCTTCATTTGGGGTTTCATCAAAATCTTATTGATTTATTTCTTTAGTGTCTTAATTGCGCCAATTGGCATATTCATTTTGTATTTTACCAATCGTAAGAGGCCTAGATTATAAAGGTCTTCCATTCGTCCCGTAGAAAAGATGTGAAGGATCGAAGGAGCCTGTGACTGATACTTTATATCTTTAAGAGGGGAAACATAAGCGTAGTCGAATGTATAAAAAAGAAACACAAACTTTTAACTCTATATTACTGTAAAAAAAACAAACAATAAAATAAACACAGACAGAAAAATCCATGACGGCAACGCATAAGTCATGGCTTTTTCTAGTCTGGTGGGTGTGGCAAGCCACACCCACCTTGATTAACCCCCCCATTCTAACAGGGGGGTAGAAATACAAAAAGAATAAGAAAAAAAGGCTTAGAAACTTTGATATAACAATCTTTCTATCCTTTTAACAGGTGTCAACTTTTTTTGAATAGTTGACATCTTTTTTATTTACTCAAAAAAGAAAGGAGAAGTTGTGTTGATAAAACTCAAACAACAAATATTAGAACTAAAGCAACGTCGAAAATCCTACGGTATCTCGCAAAATAAATTAGCTACTTCAGTTGGTATCTCTAGACAATATTTAAGTGAAATTGAAACAGAAAAAGTAATTCCTTCCAGTGATTTACTTTCAGAATTAGACGATATGCTCGAACGTTTTAATCCAGAATTACCACTAGAGATGTTATTCGATTACGTTCGGATTCGATTTCCAACCACAAATCCACAAGGAGTAATTGAGAATATCCTGAAATTAAAAATGAAATATATGATCCACGAGGATTATGCTTTTTACTCGTATGAAGAACAATATATTTTTGGTGATATTGCAGTAATGGTATCTCATGATATTGAAAAAGGAGTCCTGGTGGAAATGAAAGGAAAAGGCTGTCGACAATTTGAACACTTTTTATTAGCTCAACAAAGAACATGGTACGACTTTTTCTTAGATGTCTTCGCAGTAAACGGTGTTTATAAACGTTTAGACTTAGCCATCAACGATAAAGTTGGTTTATTAGATATTACTGAGCTTACTCGTAAATGTCAAAACGAAGAATGTATCTCAGTATTCCGCAACTTTAAGAATTATCGGTCAGGCGAATTGGTTCGCCAACATGAAAAAGCTGATATGGGTGATACGTTGTATATTGGTTCGCTAAAATCAGAAGTCTATTTTTGTATCTATCAAAAAGATTATGAGCAATATGTCAAACTTGGGATTCCATTAGAAGAGAATCCAGTCAAAAATCGTTTTGAGATTCGTTTGAAAAATGAGCGTGCTTTACATGCCGTGATTGATTTATTAAACAATGGAAACGTTGGCGAAACGACCTTCTCCATTATTAACCGATATATTCGGTTTGTGGATAAAGATTCCAACAAACGTCGTAGTCAATGGAAAATTAATGCGGATTGGGCATTTTTCCTAGGCGAAAATCAGCGAAAACTACGATTAACTTCAGAACCTGAACCCTATTCGTTTGACCGAACCTTGAATTGGTTGTCACGACAAGTCATTCCTACCTTAAAACTAGCAATGAAAATCGACAAACTCAATCAAACGACAGTCATCCAAAATATGATTGATTATGCAGAATTATCGGATCGTCAGAAAAAGATTTTACAGCAACAAACCCTTCCTGTAGAGGAAGTTATTATTAATTAAAGGAGAATGTGTTATGAACTTTGGACAAAATTTATATAATTGGTTTCTTTCCAATGCGGAATCATTGGTACTAATGGCAATTGTTGTGATTGGTGTGTATTTAGGTTTTAAAAGAGAATTTTCCAAATTAATTGGTTTCTTGATTATTGCCTTAATTGCCGTAGGTTTAGTCTTCAATGCATCTGGGGTAAAAGATGTTTTATTGAATCTTTTCAATCGTATTATCGGTGCTTAGAAGGGAGTGAAACCAAATGGATATGCAAGTGTATATTTCTAATTTAGGAAAATACAACGAAGGCGAATTAGTCGGTGCTTGGTTTCAACCACCTATTGATATGGAAGAAGTCAAAGAAAAAATTGGATTGAATGATCAATACGAAGAATATGCCATCCATGACTATGAGTTGCCTTTTGAAATTGGTGAATACACACCAATTTCAGAAATCAATCGCTTGTGTTCTCTGATTGAAGAAATTGAGGACACAGAAATTTTTAAAGAATTACGCGAAATTCAAAGCATGTGGTTTTCAAGTTTAGAAGACTTGATTGAACACAAAGACGATATTATCTGTTATTCGGATTGTGATTCGATGGAAGATGTCGCAGCTTATTATGTCGAAGAAACAGGACAACTTGGTGAAGTGCCTTCTAACCTTCAAAACTATATTGACTATCAAGCACTCGGTCGAGATATGGAGTTAGAAGGGAATTTTTTAGTGACAAGTAATGGAGTATTTCAATTTAACAATTAAATATATGATTACCTTCCAGTCACATCGTATAATAAAGATATAACGATGATAGACTGGGAGGTAATTCGCAATGGTAAAGAGAAAAAAAAATTACAATTTTTATTATGACGAGGCTTTTCATGATAGAAAAATTACAGAGAACAAAAAAGTTAAGGGAGAATTAAATATTGAAAATAATGAGCAATCGGATAATTTTGTATCTGTCAATATTGGTTTACCCCACCATCTAACTGAAGAGTACTTTGAAAAATATCTACTCTTTGAATCAAACGTTAAGAATATCCTTGATATTGACAGTCATAAAGAGTTTAAAGGAGCCACAATTAGAAAGAAAAATTTTAAATTTGGTATAGCTAGCTTTAATACGAATACTCTTAAAATATATTCTGATTTTTTTGATTTTTTTGATGATGGCGCATTTTATAATGAACTTAGCCACCTGAGGCATTAAAAAAACGTCATCGTAAAATTTCATGTATTATTGAAGTTCCAACACAATCAATAAAGGATGAATTTACGATGACGCAAACTCAGAATACCACAGAATCACCTAAAGGAAAACACCTAACTTATAAGGAACGTGTACAAATTGAAACTTTTCGATCGTTAGACAACCCTTTAAGTGGAAATTGTATTGCCAAAAAACTCGGACGTGCCCGTCGAACCATCCACAAAGAAATCAAGGATGGCACTGTTCGTCAGGTACGAAAACAGAAACAAAACGGCAAAGAATACTGGTATGATTACGTTGTCTATTCTGCCGATGCAGGTCAAGCGGCTTATGAGAACGCACGGAAGCACTCAAGTAAACAACACAAATGGGTCAAAGCACCTAATTTTATGGCTTATGCGGACCAACAAATGAAGGAGAACAACTATTCTCCAGATGTGATTGTTGGCCGTGCCAAAAAGCTCAAATTGTTTCCAGAGGAGGATATTCCCTGCACAACCACGCTTTACAACTACATTGATCAAGGATTTATGGAGACAAAAAACATAGACCTCCATTTGAAAGTCCGACGCAGAACCAATCACGCTCAAAATCGTAAGAATAAAAAATTACTTGGCGACCTGATTGAAAAACGCCCTGATATCGTTGACTCTCGGGAAGAATTTGGTCATTGGGAAATTGATACAGTTGCCGGCTTGAAATCGGGAACAGACCAAGCATTACTGACATTAACAGAAAGAAAGACACGGTATGAGGTAATCATCAAAATTGATGGGAAGGCCTCCAATCCGGTCAATCAAGCGCTAGCTACATTGAAAGCAGCTGCTGGAGAGCATTTCGGTCTACTCTTTCGAACGATGACCTCTGATAATGGCAGTGAATTTTCTGGTTTGACCGAACTTTTAAAAGAAGTCACGGATGTGTACTTCACTCATCCCTATTCTTCGTGGGAACGAGGAACGAATGAAAATCATAACGGAATCATTCGCCGTTTCATTCCCAAAGGAACACGAATGATGGATGTGTCACTTTCGACTGTTCGTCACGTGCAAGATTGGATGAATACACTACCAAGGAGAATCCTTGGCTATGCCACACCTAGAGAATGTTTGATAGAAGAAATACGTCAGTTACAATTGGGTGCTCGTGAAACCGCCTAGGCTTGACAACGAGCCTCCTTGGGCATGGTGGTTCTTGGGCTGTTCAATTGACTTGAAAGCAAGAACTTCGCCCAATTCTGCTTATCGCAGATACCATGCCCCAGCTCATTGTCAAGCCCAGGCTAGCTAGATGAAAAATTAAATAACACACGAATTTCAATACGTGGCTAACTTCTACTTGAAATTTGCGAATAAAAAAACATCATAGTGAAAAATCATGTATTATTAGGGTTCCGATACCAACTAATAAGGAGATTTTCACTATGACGTATTCAAATTCTACCACAACTCGTTTAAAAGGTCAGCACCTAACAGCC
>NZ_JBSMVT010000043.1:0-11100 GCF_053760925.1 Enterococcus olivae | reverse complement strand
ATCGTTAAGCTCATAAAAATAACGTTTGCTAGCATTACTGCTTGCTTTGTTGTGTTTGCTTCTATCTAATAGAAGCATCCTACACATTGGTTCGTTTGCTTGCTTTGTTCAGTTTTCAAAGGTCTACATTGTGCTGTGTTAGCAACTTTTATATCATATCAGGTTAAGCAATAGATGTCAACCACTTTATAAAAGTTTTTTTGAAGAAAATAAATATAACTTTTCCTCATCTATTAATTCTACCAAGTTTATTCTTATTTAGCAACTATTTTACTACATCAATAAACAAAAAAATGCAAAACTATCATTTATTGAGTTTTGCATCTTTGATGGATTAATTTGTATCATGGGTTCTAAAACGAATTTGTTTGTCTTCGTCTCTTTTTAAAATTGTTTCTTCTTTTAAATAATCAAATCGCAACTCTTCAATTTGTGGATCTTCCAGCATCGATTCATATCCTTTGAAAATATCTCGAATATATTGTTTATAGGCTTTCTTTTTCTTTAAACGTTTTTTCATGTAGCACCGTCCTTTTCTTCGTAATTTATCTTATCAATACTTTTTTGAGGTGACAAGTATTATTACAAGGAAAATCGAAACTATTTTGGCTCTATATAACTCACGCTGTTGGATAATGCAATCTGATTAGGTATTACTTTGTAGAGAACATAAGCGACGTTGCCTTCTGAGATTAAAATTCCGTCCGTTCCAACCGCTTCCACAAAAGCTACATGACCATACAATGGATGATAGCCTAAAATCCCCGGTTGAAAACTAATCACAGTTCCCACTTTGGGAATCCCAGAAACTGTGTAGCCCAAACGTTTTCCAGTGCTTCCCCAATCAGCACCATTTCCCATAAAGTCGTCTACAGTTCCGTTCAACTGGTGAACACGGTTAAAAACATACCAAGTACACTGATCGCTCTCGTAAGATCCCGACAAGTTGTAGTCCACACCATTGTATTTTGGATATCTAATCTTTTCTCGATAAACCAAAGGAACCGATTCGAGCTCCTGTGCAGGTAAAACTATTTCTCCTTCGACTCTATCGAATGTCGTTAAATGATAAGTAGCAATAATTGAATTTAATTTGTTATTGTAGAAAGTATCAGTCGCATAACGTCCTGTTAACTCTGCTGTTGCTTTCAAATAATTCCCCGCTTCAGATCGCCATGTTTTTTGATAAAAGTTTTTGTTTCCAATTATCCCCTGACGAAGCAATCGCACATAGTCCTCCAATGATTCTTTATAACTAGGATACACTCGAAAGGTAGAATCGATCCCATAGATCTGCCCTTGTCCGTTATCTTCTTGTGTTTTCAATCTCACAGAAGTTCCTTCATAGGCTCCTTTGATACCAAACAAATTAAAATACGGACCTTGAGAAAGTGAACTTGATCCTGAACCACTTTCTAAGACAGCCTGAGCGATCATGACCGAAGCAAAAAGATCATGCTCTAGACTAAGTTCCCTCGCAGACTCTGCAATAGAGTCTATAAATTGCTGCGTGCCAATATTCTTTTTGAATTCAAAAGTCACTGGATAATTCTTGATTTGCTCTTCTCCATATGTCGTAAGTTTCAAATCACTTAAAAAATGAAATACACTAAAAGACGTCTCATCCAAAATAATCGTAGATAGTCGGTCTGTTTTTGTATCTTCCAAGGAGAAATCATGGATTTTCACTCCCATACTCTCATTGGCTGAAATCAGTTGATTGTTTCCTAAATAAATTCCTAAACGATAGCTGTCGTGTTGCTTCCAGAAAATGATATCCCCCGGAACCGCTTCTTCTATAGGTACTTCTTTTCCAGTTTGCTGGATTTTTTCATGGCTGTCGAATGTGTGTCCGAATATCTTTTCATACACATCTCTTACAAAGAACAGATCGTTCTTTGCAAACAATTGTTGATCGTTTCCTTGAAACCATTGGAGACTTTCCACTATGATCGCAGCTGAACGGCGATCTTTGAATGAAGATAATAAAGGCAGTTCATAGTCATTCAAATTTGAGTTCGATACCTCCAGTGTAGAAGGAATAGCCATTCCAGAGTTTTCTATTTTTACAGTAGAAGAATCGATTTTTTCCTGAGCCGGAGTGGAAGCAATGGAGTGATTCTTGGTCTGCGTTTCCTTTTTTTGAAAAAATTCTTCCGGATCTTCTATTTCACATTCGCTTACGACTTGAGATTCCTCTTGATCTTCTGGTTCTGATTCATTTAATTCTTCGGATAAGTCTGGTTGTGCTGAGAGTTCTTCTTCGACCGCTTCTGGATCCTCAGTGTTTTCCAGCTTTTCTTCGGGAGTTGAGCTATCTTCTGAAGACTCCCACTCTTCCTCCGAAATTTCATCGGATTCTTCTATAATTTCTAATTCTTCTATAAAAGAATCCAATGTTTCTTCAGCCATCTGGTCTTTTTCCCCATCTGCAATAGCAAACACAGGAATTGTGTTTGTGGTCAAAAGCAGCAATACAGTCAATATCTTTGCCACATATTTCAATTGAGCATTCTTTTTCATTAGCAAACCTTCCTTTACTAGGTAATTTGGATCTTCATAAAAAAGTACGCAAAAAAAGAAGAATCGCTTGGATTCTTCTTCATTTTTTTAATTGATACGCATATCTTTCTCCGTCTGGAATAGGAAAAGTTACCCTTCCACAAAACGAAAAACCAGTCGCTTTAATCGCTTTTTGCATGCCCACATTCATTTGATGAGTGTCTATCCGTACATCAAAAATCCCTTGTCGCTCGGCTTCTTCCACTAATGATTGTAGCATTTTTTTTGCTAGTCCTCTGCCAGAAGCCTTTGGAGAGACAGCAATCCGATGAATAGAGACATAGGATTTTCCATCTTCGGACCAACTACCTTCTTGGATAGCTGTATACACAGGATCGATTCCATGGACCAACGCCCCTATTGCCATTACCTGCCCCTCTTCAAGCACGTATAATTCATGCGCCTTGATATCTTTGACAATTTTTTCTTCTGAGGGACCGTAACCATTTTGCCATTGGGGTGATCCTTGCTTTTTAAGCAATTCGATCGCTTCATTGACAATCATCATAATTGAAGAAAGATCTGCCATCGTCGCACGTCTAAATTTCATGTCATGTCTCCTAGTCAACGATCGATTTTAATTTTCCTCTAAACTCGTCGATCGAGTGATAGCCTTTTTCCGTCATAAGCTCTTCCAATTCCTTGGAAATACGCTCAAAAATTGCTGGTCCTTCCTTATGAAGCTCTGTTCCTATCTGAACCATTGTCGCACCACACAACAGATGTTCAAAAACATCTTTTCCGCTACGGATTCCGCCAGTACCAATAATCTTGATGCTTGGATTCAAACGAGTATAAAAGGCTCTGACATTTGCCAAAGCGGTTGGTTTGATGTATTCTCCACCAATTCCACCAAAACCGTCTTTAGGTTTGATGACAACTTCTTCGCTTTCGGTATCGATATACAAGCCATTCCCTACTGAATTGACTGAATTCACATAAGTCAACGGGAATTTATTCAAAACATCGGCCATTTCATCAAAATGAGCCAGATCGAAATAAGGTGGCAATTTGATGCCTAAAGGTTTTGTGAAAAAAGCAAATACTTTTGTCAAGATCTCTTCTGTCAAAGGGAAATCATAAGCTACTTGTGGTTTTCCAGGAACATTTGGACAAGACAGATTCAACTCTGTGATTCCCTTGTAGTCACTTTCCTGAATCACTTTCAGCATTTCAATATTCTCATCTACACTCATACCAGCAACAGAAAAGAACATCGGTGTCTCAAATTTGTTTTGACGATCCAAAGCATAGTCAAGATAATATTGTAAACCTAAATTAGGCAATCCCATTGAATTGATACTTCCTAATGGTACATCATAATAACGTGGCTCAGGGTTTCCGTCACGATGTTGCAGTGTCGCACTTTTTGTTACAAAGGCACCTGCAGCAGATTCAGACAATTCGTCCATTTCTTTTTGAGTCATACAATGAACACCCGAAGCATTCATCAGTGGATTGTTAAATGTATAGTCAACAAATGTTGTTTCTAGCATAATTTTTCCCCTTTCCGTTTCTTTCATTAGTTTAGCTTTTAAAAAAATGAAAAGCAAGAAAAAAAGTTAGTAGGAATCGCTAATAAAAGCGATCCCTTCATGTGTTGTCGTGTAAAAAAGGACATCGCCTGAAAAACCATAAAAAGCAAAGTCAATGTGACCAAATTCCGTTTCAATAACTGTATCCTCTAGGTAACCAAAACGTATTTCCTGAGTATTGATAAAAAAGGGCTCACTCTTTTTCAAACTTTTGAATAAAGTGTTTGAACTTTCTTTGTCTAAATCGTACTTGTACAGGGTATTGAATAAACCAGTTGTTTTGGTTCCTTGCCAGCGGTTGACTCTTTTTTCAGTAAGCAGTCTATTGGTCAAGTCTAAGCGAAACGCTGCTTCCTTTTCCTCGTAATCAGGGATCACGATCTCCAAGTATTTGCTTTTGTCTTTGAGAAAGTCAAGAATCTGCACGTATTGCTCTTTGTTCTCTATGCGTATCTGTTTCATTGATAAAAACCTTTTAATGTGGCAATTTCCTGAACTTCTTTGGGATAGGCTTTATCTCCCAAGACCATCAGAGAAAATTGCAGTCTTTCTTCTCGTCTGGGGCTTGCCTCAACGATTTGCGTCGCTTCCTCTCTGGAGTAGCCTTCGTATTCCAATGATAGGATCAAATTATAATAATTCGTCAGAATCTCTTTAGCCATACGAACCGCTTCCTTCTTCTCCATCCCGCTTTGATCCAAATAAGCTTTAAAGACTTGATAGGCCTCTTTAGAATGTGTTTGGCTATACCTTTCCGCTTCACCCAACACTTTGAAGGAATCTTTATTCCAATAAGACTGAGTCTGTACCTGTTCGGCCATCACAGCATTTAATTTATAACGAGCAATAAAGGTATCGATTGCTTCTTGTGCTTTTGCTTCCGCCTGCTCAACCGATTCGATGTTTGTAGCATCTAGATTGGTCGTGATTTCTTTTCCATTAAATACAATCGTTACTTTTAGTTGATTGTCCATATACCCACCTCTTTTGGATTATTGTAAAACAAAGAAAGCACGCAAAGCAATCCTCAATCCAACAAATCTTGTTTTTGTCGGTAACTACAAAGTCCAATAGAGATACCCACACTTAAGATCAGCAAAAAAATCCCTGTATACAATTCGATCAGCGGCAGCGCGCTCCACTGATACAGACTGTTTTTCAGATAGAAAGCATTTTTGATCACTACATCAGCGATAAAAATGAAAATAAAAACGACGGGGATGACCTTCATCAGCAAAGACAAATAATGCTGACTGGTTTGTGCCATGAAAAACAGGAGACTGCAAAAAGATAGACCAAATAAATAGATCAAAAGGACGACCATCGCCAACCATTGACCAAAGGACCAGGATTGCAGTGAAAACGATAAGGTATCTCCAGAAAGAAAGGAATTCAGTCCGTTAGCAAAATAAATAGGAAAGTCAGTCAAATACAGCATTCCGTAAAACAAAGCGGTCACCAAGCTGATCACTAGAAATCCGAAGGCCATCGTGGCGCCAAATTGAGACCAAAGAATGTTTCGACCATGCTGGCTGCCCCATTGAAGACTGCGCATCCGTAACAAGCGGTCTCTTACAAAAACAGCCGGGATCCACAAGGACAATAGGAAAATAAGCAAGATAAAAACATCTGCAAAGTGATGAGACAAGGTAAATGCCAAATCCTCAGGTAAGAGACTCCGCCAGCCATTTTTGTGGAACAACTCTTCTGAGAGTACTTTTTGTTCTGTCGCTGTATACTCCTCCCGCTCAAAGAAATTTGTTTCTGAATCAAAATGATGCCGACGCTCCAATAATTGCTTTAAGACTCGAAGATCTGTCACAATAGACTGCCCTTCTTCATCGACAAGCGCTTGATTGATTGTTTCAATCTGCTCTACTCTTTCTTGTTCTTCGTGGGTCATTTCATCGATTCGCTTGTGGCCAAGATGCTGCTCCGACCAGCTTGAAAAGGCTGCGTAATTCGCTAATCTCAATTGTTTAGCCGTCTCGTCGTCGGCTATGCGTTCATCTGCCAGAGCTAGGAGCTGCTGGTACTCTTCCTCGATGATCTGTAGCTCGTCGTCTTCCAATGAAGGTCCGAACCGCTCTTGCCATTCTTTAGCGTAATCATAAACTGGGATCGCGCTACCATTTGGCCAGTACTCATAGATAAAACTTAAATTCTGTTGGTAAAAAACCAGCCCGATCAGTAGTCCAATCAGTAGCATGAAGGGTTGAAATAATTTTTTAGTTTCTGTAAAAAACATCTTATCGAACCTCCTTCCTTGGATAATATTTTCCTGTAAAAATCCCAGCAATTAACAAAAGTCCAACGTTCATCAAAGATGCCAGTGTCTCCTGCCAAGGGATCGTGGAATAGGGACCCATTTCTGTAAACCAGTACCCTTGGTTATTCCACAAAGAAATCGGCTGCCACATCAAAAGTCCATAAACATTCGACCAGCCTAGCTGCTGCGTGACTTGCTCCATTCCTGCAAGGATCGTATAAAGAACTACTAATAGGACAAAGCCTCGGAAAAAATGATTGGTCCACAAACCCGTCAAAAAACTAATTCCATGACAAATTCCTAGCAAGAGTAAACCCAACAAGAGCGACAGTAACGTATAGTTCCAAAGAGTCATTGGCAACCAAGTCATAAAAGGAATCACAAAAAAAGGCGAGTAAATATTCACATGAAATTGGGTGGACATGCTTGTCTGCCAAAGGCTACCAAAAGGATTCGTGTAGCTTAAAAGACTAAAGACCAGACCACTCATCAGCAAATAAAAAAGTAGTGTCCAGATCAAACTGGCAATATATTTGCTGATTTGAACACTTCGACCGGTCTTAGAACTAAAGACCAGTTTGTCTGTTCGTGTAAAGCGTTCAGAGGTGCTACCAAAAAGCCCTAATAAGACTGCAAACACCAAACTTTCTCCCAGAATCGCATGAAAAATTCGGTTTCTAATAAATGTAAAAAATCGAGTGGTCTCTCCAGCGGCACCAATTTGCAGATCGGCTTCTTCCTCTGCCAGTTGATCAACAACCAGTGTCAGCTTTTGATATTTTGAACGAATTTCCTCGGCGACTGAATCATTGATCTGAAAAAAAGCAATCACCTCTTCAGCTAATTGATCTGTCGAATAATTTTCAAAAACATTTTCTGTTTCAGACAAATCCGTAAGTAGTCGTTGCTGATAGCCATTGCTGGGCTGCTCAAGCAATTGCTGCTGAAAACTTTCATTAATCATGCTTCCCATCTGCGGTTCCTTATTTTGAATGAACTGCAAATAACCCTGATCCAGATCGGCTGTTCCTATATAAATGATATTTAATAAGAAGCTAGTAATAAAAAAGATGACTAGCATCGGTTGTTCGATCATTTTACGCATCTCAAAACGAAGCAAGTGTAGAGTCATCTCTTCCCACCTCATCCCGATAAATATACAAAAAGGCATCCTCCAATGTTGGACGGACCTCCACAGCGCCCAATTCCTTTATATTTTGCCCTTCCCACAGGATCTCGCCTGAAGTTGGAAATAAGAGTGTCGTGATCATCTTCATTAAGGTCGTTTTTCCTGCCCCGTTGGGAGAAAGCAGTCCATAGACTCCCTTTTCAAAAGTGAGATCGATCTCTTTTAAGACAGCATTCGATTGAAAGCTTTTATTGACATGATTAAGCACTAGCATTTGAAAGTATTCCTTCCTTTTTCGTAAAATATTCTCGGCGCAACTGTCCGATAAAAAAGCCCACAAAGAGAATAAACAAACCCACAAAAAGCCACGATGGCAAATAAAGTAGAATGTCTATCATCCACTCTTTTTTCCAAGTCAAAATACCAGAAAGCAGCATCCATAAGCATGGTGTAACAAAATAAGAAGCATGCCAAGGTAACTGACGCTCCAGCCATAGCTGTCCGTTTGCAAATAAAAAGAGTGATGAGCTAGAAAGGCTCAGCAGTCTGAGTAAAGATATCTGTTGATCAAACAGCTGCCAAATCAAAAAACTACCCAAACCAGAAACAAGCAATGCAAAGGTACTAAAGAACAGCATGCGCAGGATCATCAACTCTTTCAGCGAAATTCGTAGAGTCATCTTCAACTCAAAGGTTCCCAAATAAATTTCTTTCCAAACACCCAGAAAATAAAACAAACCATAACAAAACGGAGACAACATAAAAACGAAGAAATAGGTTTCTTGCTGCAGCTCCTTCGTTTGTAAAGACTGCCACTCTGGAAATACTAAAAAAGCGATACCCAAAAAGGCAATTAGCGCTAGAAAGAGGACATCTCCGATTCCCGAAAATAACTGCCCACTGCTGAGCAAACGAAAATTTGATTGCAAAAAGTGATGAAAGGTCATTGGTTGAAGGTCTGCTTTTTGAAGAATGTAAGCAATACTTTGTTCACGTTCTTCCTTCGTTAATGGGGATTTATCATACATTATAGGAAAACTCCTTTCTTATTTTAGTGATCAAGCGGTAATACTGTGCTTTGATCTTTTCTTCTTTCTGATAGAGAGCAGAGGCAATTTCCGGAAATGAACAATTACCATAGACTCTTAATCGAAAAATCTCTTGGATCTCTGGGCGGAAATTTGCGACATACTGGTTGATTTCATTCAATAATTCTCGTTGATAGATCGTTGTATCCAAGTCATTGGCATAGCCAAGAGTCTCTTCCTCTAGCTCAAACCAGACCATTTTTTGTTTGCGCCAACTATCGATCACTTTGTAGGTGCCAATACGAAACAACCAAGTGCGGAAAGAAGCCTTTTTGGCGTCATAGGCTTGTAAGCCATTCAATGCAGAGATAAAGACTTCTTGGGTAATGTCTAAAGTATCACTACGTTCGCCCACTTGACGATAGAGATAACTGTAAAGATCATCATAGTACCTTCGAACCAGTTCATTGGCAGCTTGTTCCGAACCTTTTTTTTAAATACTACGAATCAATTGACGGTCTGTCCGCATAACTTCTCTCCTTTCCTTCCACTTACCTATATATTCGATGACTATTACTCAATCATTGCAAAAAAAGAAAAACTTTTTTCACTTTCTTCTAAAAAAATACTCGATCGCTTTCTCTCGGAAACGATCGAGTAGGATGCTGACTTATTTGTTGTGTAAATAAAAGAGAATAACCGGATTTTCTTGCTTCTTGTCATAGGAATAGTAAAATGGTTCCAGCAACGGTTGAAATCCCCATTTTTTGTAAAAGGCTACCGCTCGATCATTTTTATTCCTAGCAGTAGAGAGCAAAATGCCAATAAAATCTGTCTGTTTCAACAAATCCTCCATTAATCGACTGCCAACTCCCTGATTCTGATACTCTGGAAGAACCATCAGTTCATTCAGCTCAAATCGTGCTTCGAACCAATCGATTTCTTTGGGTAGCTCATGAGAAACTTGCTGCGCCCACCAATTCTCTTTTTTGAAGTCAAAGCCGTACACAAAACCAATAATCTGACCATGATCTACTGCTGCAAAAATCAGCGGATTTTTTTGACTTTCGATACTGTTTTGAATACGTTCCAATAGATTGACCTGCTGGTGCATGGCTTGATTGTAAACATTCGATAATGTCTCTGAATACTGTAGCATTTCCGATTCAGAAAGCTTGATTACTTCCATCATTCTTTCTCCTCTTCAATTGATCCCACTCTTTCAACTAGATTTTACACGTCAGAACAGAAAGACGCAATGATTGAAAGAACGAGAGGTTTGCAGATAGTTAGCTGATAAACATTTTTCACTCATCGGCACTGCTCCCTTTTCTTAACCAAAATCGTTCCTGATATGTTTGTGTTATGCTAGAAAAGAGCAAAAATAATCAAAAAAAGTTCCTAGAAAAGCGTATGATAGACGTAGTGATACAGATAGAGGTGATTTATGGATTATACAGAAGATATTCAAAAAGCATTGGTTTATATTGAAGAAAATTTAACGGAAACTCTTTCCTTAGAAAATATTTCTAAAAAAGTTGGAATGTCTGAATTTCATTTTCAGCGAGTGTTCAAAAAGCAATTACACATGGGTATATATAAATATATTCAGAAAAGACGGATCGCTAACGCTTCTTTACTTTTGCTGAACAGTGAGTTAAAAATTCTTGATATCGCTTTGATCAGTGGTTTTTCTTCTCAAGAAGCTTTTTCTAGAGTCTTCAAAAAATATTATCAATTAGCGCCTCGACAATATAGAGTACAATTCAAACATTTTTTTAGGAGGAATTTAAAAATGAGTAACGCAAAAATAAAAGGCTGGTTAGTTTCTGGTAATAATCATGATAAATATGAGATCACTTTAGACAACACGCACTTCCATAGCGGAAAGCAATCAGTCAAAATTAGTAGAAATAATAGTTTGTATACAGACGATTTTGCGACAGTGATGCAACAGGTCAGCGCAAAAAACTATCTAAACCAGCGCATTCGCTTGAGTGCTTATTTGAAATCTGATCAAATAGAGGGTTGGGGTGGTCTCTGGTTGCGTATAGATGGAAAAGAATTTGAACAGTTAAAATTTGATAATATGCAAAACAGACCGATCGAAGGAACAAACGACTGGAATTATTACTCCTCTGTCTTAGATGTTCCTCAAGAAGCGGAAGTCCTTAATTTTGGCTTTTTGTTACAAGGAGAAGGTACTTTATGGGCGGATGATTTTTGTTTAGAAATTGTTACTGAAGATGTTGCTACCACTGATTTTGACAGTGAACAACGCTATCCTGCAGAGCCTCAAAATCTTTCCTTTGGGGAATAGTCTCTTTAGCCGGCTCATTGCCTTTTTATAATTAGAGTAAAAAAAGAACCTTTTTCTTTGGATTGGTTATCCAATCCAAGAAAAAGGTTTTTTTAGTTGTTGCGTTGGGTACCTGACTAAAACTTTTTTACACTAGTGTTGCATTAAAATTATAACCTATTCCATGAAACAAAAAAATCCTTTATACTAGCACTTGGATGACTTATCCAAGACCAATAAAAAGGACTATCTCATGGATAAGTATAGAATAAATTCGG
>NZ_JBSMVT010000042.1:0-11436 GCF_053760925.1 Enterococcus olivae | reverse complement strand
TCCCAATTGAGCTTCTGCCGTTGAAATTCATGACCATGGAGGCTCGTTGTCAAGGGCAATCGGAACAAAGTGCAAGAATTCTATATACACCTTATAAAATTTGTCAAAATAAGTGTTGCCATTTCAATAAAAGTGTTTACAACTATCAAAAGGTGTAATTCTTGCCAACACTTTTTCCACATTTTTCCGTAATTTTTCTTGTGTTAACTTTTATTATCTTTTTACTGTCTTAATTATCTTTTCCTTTAAGTGCCTAGAAAGGTTATTCTATCAAGGTTTTGAAAGGTACAAACTAACTTTAATTAACAGTAAATAATACTAGTCGGAAATCGCCTAAAACAACTCTTAATCAGCGGGTCGCGGGTTCGAACCCCTCACGTCCCATTGGGTGCCAAACCCACGAAGTCGGAGAATTGTTGGTGCGAAAGCATTTAGAAAACAATTCTCGCGGCTTCTTTTTTATTTTCTCGCATGTTTTTCAGCTGAGTATAGATAAAAAGATTGGATGATTAGTATCAAATTTAGTGAAAACACAAAAAAACTAGCTGAGTAATCACACTGAACTGCTCCCTGTCAAGTAGACAGTGAAAAAAACAAAAAAGAGTTGTTCGAGTGCTACTCGAACTGGCCTTCAGAGGAGAGAGAACGTTTCTTTTTCTCTCTCCTCTGACAGGTTATTAGAAACCCTTAAGCGACGGTCTTATTTCTGATTTCTATCGGAGTGAGACCGTCGTATTTTAATGTGATTCGTTCGTGATTATAGAAATAGATATATTCTTCTATATCTGCGACTAAAGCTTCTCTCGTGTCATAGTTATTCAAGTAATAACGTTCTGCTTTAAGCGTCCCCCAAAAGCTTTCAATCGGCTGATTATCCAGACATTTAGACACGCGGGACATACTAGTAGTAAAGTTGAAGCTCTTTGGCAAGGCCTGGTAAGCATGGGAAGTATATTGAAAGCCTCGGTCACTATGGACCAATGGGTGAACCTCTTTATTGGCTTCAAACGCCTGTTTGAGTGTTTCCATCACAATCACGTTATCATTTCTAGCACTCAGGACATAGGCAACGATTGACTTATCCCAAAGATCAACGATGGCACTGAGGTATTCTTTCTGACCCTTCCCGTATTTAAACTCCGTCACATCTGTACACCAAATTTGATTGGGGGCTGTAGCGGAATCAAAGGCGCGATTCAAAAGATTCTCTGCCAGATGAATCGGATGGGACCGTTGCCAAGAAGGGCGAGGACGTCGAATGACCGAGTAGAGACCTAAAATACGCATGATACGACGGATTCTTTTGACATTGTACTTCGTTTTCAATTTCTTATTTACAGCCACGGTCATTCGACGATAACCATAAATTTTCTTAGTCTTGAGATGAATCTCCGTGATTACTTCCGCTAGACGACACGTTTCTTCCTCAAGTTAGGTCGGTACTCGTTTCAACCATTTGTAATAGCCTGTTTTGAGACGTTTGTGATGGCACACAATCGGCTAACTGGCCAGTGACGCTCCTGGGTGAGCTCCTTGATCGCTAAAAAAGTTTCTTCTTTTCTAGAAAGAGTTAGCGATTGAACCTTTCCCGAATTTCCCGCAACTTTTTTTGGACAGCTACCTCCATCTCAAGTTGTTCCTTTTCCGCTTGTAGTTTCTTATTTTCCAATTTGAGACGATCCAATTCTGTTAATTCTTCTGATTCCTTCTTGCGTCCACGACCATCTTTCAATCCTTCTTCTCCAAGGGACTGATACTTGCGAACCCATGAATAGACCTGTTGGTAGCTGACCTGATAGTTTTCCATTGCCTTACCATAATCAAGTTCATGTGCAATCGTGTACTGTACAATTTCCAGTCGTTCTTTATAGGTTGTTTTTCTGCCTTGATTCATTTTGGATGATGCACTTCCTTTACTAGTGGCTTTGATTTCAATACCCTTAGTATACTTGGAAATCCATTGTCTTAATACACTGGAACTGGAAATATGATATTTTTTAGCAACCCTACGTAATGACTGCCCGTGATCTACTACGGCTTTCACCGCGGCCTTCTTTGTTTCTTCAGAATATCTTGTCCAGGTCTTTCGTTCTTTCAGACCTTCGATTCCCTCTCTTTCATAGTTGAAAATCCAGTCCGACAAGGTATTATTTCCTACACCAATTCTTTTCGTTTCTGCATGGATAGATGTTTTGGACTGAAGAACCTGATTAATGGAGAATAATTTTTCTTCTACGCTAAATTTTACTCTTTTGGACATACGAAAAACTCCCAACATAGTAGATTAGAAATTTTTGTTTTTTCTAGTGTCTACTATATTGGGAGCATATCACACACTCAGCTAGCTAAAATTTATAGTTATTCTGCAGAGGCACTTTGACCAGCTAAACGACCAAAGGTGATGACATCGGTGATTGCATTGCCTCCTAAGCGATTGGAGCCGTGGATACCACCAGCTACTTCTCCAGCAGCATACAAGCCTGGGATGATGTCGCCATTGGTATCTAATACTTGGCACTCTGTATTGATCTCAAGACCGCCATTGTATGATGGACAACCGGGCTTGTTCTACCAGCCCAGAAAGGTGCTTCATCGATCTTTTGATCAAACAAGGTTCTGCCAAAACGATCTTCGCCTTTGTCGACAGCTTCATTAAATTCGTCGATCGTCTCTTGAAGTGTTTCGTAAGGGACGTCGATCATCTCAGCCAGTTCTTCAATCGTATCGGCTTTAAAGAAATCACCATTGTCGATCATATCGGTTACATCGCGATTGCTTACTGCAACTAGATTGTCATCATCGATCGTGTCCTTATCATTGATAATATACAAAAGACTATCCGTTTGTTCTAAGGTTTTTTCTGAAAGTACATCTCGACGATTGTCTTCGTTGACGTAGCGTTCACCTTCTTGGTTTACATAAATTTGACTGTCGATATAAGGGGTAACAACTCCACCAAAGTAAGTTGGAATCAGTTGGATCCATTCCATACCTACCGTATTTGCACCAACTTCTTCCGCCATAACGATACCGTCCCCAGTGGCACTCGGAACGTTCGTAGTACGGATCGTTTCATCCAAGTTTGCCCAATGTTTGTTATTTTCCATGCGCATCTCAACGTTTGCCCCAAAACCACCTGTTGTGATGATCACACCATTTGTGGCTCTTACTTCAAATTCTTGTCCATTGGAAGTATGACCAGACACGCCAACGACGCGATCGTCTTCTTTGATTAGGGTTTTGGCAGTTGAATCGAGCATGACATCCGCATCGTGTTCCAGTGCAAACTGAATCTGTGGTTCAACAAAATCAGCACCTGCACCACCGTATTTATAGGTAGGAGTATGGCTGCGCTTCCATGTTGCGCCAACTGCAGCACTGATCTCATTATGGAATTCCGCACCTAACTCTCTTAGAAACTCAACTGATTCCAGTGCATGATCGCCATAAACGTCAATCAACTCAGGATCTGCAACAAAATCTCCATCTAAATAGGTTTGTAGTTTGTGCAAGGAAGGGGAATCAAATAGATACGTTTCATTATTTGTTTCATATTCATCTAATTCTTCTCGAAGTGTTTCCTGCCAGTCTGCCATCAAATCATTTTTCGGTTCTAGATCTAAAATCTCTTCGATACGCTGCATTTCTTGTTCAGTCATTTTGATTTCTTTTTGCATCTCTGGATCTGCGGCATTCATTGCGCTACCGGCAGCACGTGTGTTGCCTCCCAAACCGCCAGTTTTCTCAATGACTATGACACTTTTTCCAGCTCTCAGCGCCTCAACAGAAGCACTCATACCGGCTCCACCGCCACCAACAATAATGATGTCAGCCTCTTTTTCGATCTTTTCACCAACTTCGATCTCAACAGCTTTACTGATTTCTTCTTCAGTAAGTCCTGTTTGTAACAAGGCTTCTTTAGCTGCGGTCAGAACAGCTTCACTTGTCACCGTTGCGCCACTGATACTATCTACGGCAACTGATTGATGTTCAACGATTGCTTCAGGTAATTGTTCAATAGCATTTGTACCAATCCCGACAGTCTCATCCTCACCAACAGCTTCTACGGTTTCGATAGTTTTATCCGCAACCGTCACTGTGACGGTCACATCACCACCGTATCCTTTGGCTGTCGCTGATTCTGTTTGTTCAGCCGATCCGGACCCACTACTACAAGCAACTAACGAAAGAGCCAAGACCAAAATTCCAGTCAATTTAACCCACTTACTTTTCATGTTTTTTCCTCCTGTCATTAAGTATAATTTAAGTATATCTATTAGTGAATAAATTATCATTTTGTCGGGTTGTGTATTCGAATAAAAATTAAATGAAATATTGAAATGCTTGTTTATAAGGGTTATCGTTGTTTGTTCTTTATGTTTTTATTTGAATTTAATATCACAAATCAATTGTTGTTATAGAAGATTTTTCAGATATTAGTCATCTTCAGTATACTTGGTATTTTATGAGGTCAGAAAAGGGAAACAAAAAAACCTTAGCTTCGTAAGGTTTTTAGAATCATATTCTCATAGTGTGATACCTTTATTTTTTAAATTATCCAAACATTCCTCCAAATAGTTTGAATTATGTTCTGCATAGATGGGAGTTGTAAGAGGTTCAGGATCCAAAAAGACATAAGGGGGACAATTGGTCCCTCGATAGTGTGGATCTTTCCACGAGATTGCTGGTTTAAAATCTCTGCGGATCATTTCTTTCATAATTAGTTGGTGGTACTGAAACAATTTATAGGGTGAATACTTAAATACATAATCGACAGTTGCGTGCTTTTTTCCCCAACCGTTTCCTCTTAAAGCACAACATTCTCTGTGCTGCCCTAGCAACTGTTGTCTGGGCAAGCGAGTAATTAGGTCTTCATGCCATAATCTCAAAAGATCACATCCTTTTTTAGTAATTTCTAAAGAGCTCCTGTTAAAGTTCTTCTTAGAAACTTTCCTTATACTTGTATAGTATATAATTTTGAGCAAAAAACCAAAAGTTGCATATTAGAGAAGGAGATCTTTACGACAAAGGAATTTATAAAATGAAAGTGGCATAGGCATCATCCATTCAGAACGAATATACTTTAAAGAGATTTCCCTTAGAGCAATAGGTGATTGACGGAATGATGAGAGGAACGTTGAACTTGTCACTCTAGATTGAAAAAAGATAAAGCATTAGCGAGACGATGCATATAGATCATTGTCTCGCTAATGCTTTAAAATCAAACGAAGAAGTTTGGATAAGTTGTCTTTAAGTAGTCTATCAACTTTTCATGTAGGATATTTTGGACTTCTTGAGTAAAGTTTTTAGCAAGTAACTTCCGATGAGAGTTGCTTGAAAAACCTAGCTTAGATAAAAATTCAATATCTGATGCATGAAAATAATAATTGACTTTGATATTTAGAAAACCATTTTCCAATAAAATAGTTGAGATTCGATTGGAGAAAGTAATCAAATTATCAAATTTTAACAATTTTAATTTATGCAACTCATCAATATTTAAAATACCAGCGATTCTGGTATCAAAATGATAGAGGAGTCGCTGGGAAAAAAGTCGCTCTTTTCTTTGGCAGAATTTGTAATGATCACAATTTCTTCCAGCGATTTTATTTTTGAGTACATGTTCGCGAAATAGTAAAGTAACAGTGCTGATCTGGCGTTCATCCAAAACAATTTGATTTTTTATTTTTTGTAGATAGATATATTCGGACAACTGGTATAAAAAGGAGAACTCTTTTTTCACGTCGTCTAATTTATTGTCATAAAAATCATAATTCAATGCTTTACGAAGGGTACATTTGTAGAGATATTGTTCCAGTTCTCGATGTAATTCATCCTTAGAATAGAAAGTAGTCAGGATTCGATCTTCGACAAAGTCAATCCAGTCTTCGCTTAAAGAGTAAATTGCGGGATCGCCAGAATAGATAGATTGACCATTATTATCTAGACTAGCTAAAATACTACTAAAAGTGAAATTTTCTTTATCAAGTTCATAAAATGTATAGTAGGGAACTTTTACTGGAAAAACTCGTTTTTGATTAATAGAAAAGTCATTTTCGATTCGTTTCAGACTTAGAAAGTGATAGACATAAATAAACTTTGTAGAGGTGTAATTCAGCGAGAGCATATGCGAGTGAAAAAAAGACTGTATCTTTTTATTTTCTTATTTGTTTTTGAAAATCTTTTTTACTCGTTCGTAAATCAACGTTTGTAAAGGATTATTTGCTTTTCTCACAACGATTCGATTTTGTTCATCGAGCTCTATTATTTGACTGATTATTTGAGTTGCTTGGATGCGAAGTGTTAGTTCATCTCCAGTGATAGTCACACCTTTTCCTCTGAAAGATTGGAATTTTAACTGCTGTTTTTGCAATTCTTGAAGAAAATTTTGTCTGTCTTTTTTCTTAGTGGATTGACTAATTTCCAATAATTCATACTGTTTTGAGAAATTGACATGACCATCAACCATTGAAAGACAGAATAAAAGCACAGCCGTTCGTTCCATGTTGTAGCATAGTCAAACAGAGTCAACTGCTGGATGAACTGAATATATTCTGTATAAGTCAACTGATTGATGATCTTTGATTCGGTCACAATGAAATGCTTTTCTTCCTCCAGATATTCATTCAATATATGAATGGTTCGACGAATAGTGGCAGGAGAACGATTGGTTTTTTCGAATAATTTTTCAATCGTGATTTTCTGAGCTTCTTGAATACGATTGGATAAATAGAGAGCGAAGGAATGAAGAGTCATCTAAATTTTATCTCCTGTTTTCATTTTCTATGTGGCACGACAGTCTTGTGAATGGTCTGCATCGGAATACCAAGTGAGAATCTCCTTTAGGACGCCTTGTTCCTGATTTGACAGAATGACTTTATCGGTATTTTTTTTCAGTGATTCGCAGGCGTTGGTAACGGCTAAACAAACATCCGAAACTTTAAAGAGTGGTAGATCGTTTTGCTCATTTCCAAAAGCAATAATTCGTCTAGCTGCGGTCTCTTCGGTAGACGAATCGATGTGATTCAGTAATTTTATCAGTCCGCTTCCTTTATCGCAGTTTTTTTCAAGGATATCTATCGATTGGAAGCCGCTTGTTAATATATTGAAGAGGTTGCCGAATCGTCGGATCAACTGTTTACTGACTCGTTCAAGATTTTTTGGATCGGTTTTGATACTAATCTTAACAATGGGTTCATTGATTATTTGTTGACAGGTAAAGAATTTCAAATTTTTATAGAAAATGCGAGTATTGTCTGCAATATTTTGGCGATACTTTTCTTCTATATCTTAGTATCAGAAGGAGAGTAAGTCACTTTTGAGACGAAACTAGCCAAAGTAGATTTGTCTTATCTAGAAGCAGAAAACAAGCCAACAACAACCATGGTCATCTGGACAAATGCAGGTGATCGTACAGTGAATATCAAAACAGGAAAGACTCAAGCAAAAACAGTGATTGGGCAATTGAAATAAAAAACTGGCTCGAACCAAAGTTATAGTGAATCCCTTAAATTAGACAAAAATCTAATGCAAGGGATTCACTATGTTTAATAGTTCAGTCCAGTTTTTTATTTTACAGATTCAGCTGCTTGTGTCCCAGCTTGACGACCAAAGATGATAATATCCGCAACGGCATTCCCACCGATTCGATTGCTTCCGTGAAGTCCACCAGTAACTTCTCCAGCAGCATATAAACCAGGGATGACAGCATCGTCTGTATTGATGACTTCTGCATTAGTATTGATCTTTACACCACCCATTGTATGATGGATACCGGGCGCGATAGCAATAGCATAGAAAGGACCTGATGACAGATCGTTATCCATGGCTGTTTCTCGACCGAATACCGTATCTTCTTGTGTATCAACCGCAGCATTCCAAGTATCAAGAGTCGTTTTTAGTGCTTCTTCAGGAACATTGATTTCTTCAGCCAACTCCTCGATCGTATCTGCACTAACTGTCAGACCTTGACTTTCGTAAAAATCGATTGCTGTGACACGATCTTTTACACCAGAATCAAAGACTAGATAAGCCGATTGTTCTGGCAAAGCGATGATGGCCTGTGATACCTTGTCTCGAGTCTCCATTTCATTGAAGAAACGTTCACCAGCCTGATTGACTAGAATCGCACCTTCACCACGTACGGCTTCGGTGATCAAAAGTGATTTAGTTTGATCGACAGTCGGATGAATCTGGATTTGATCCAGATCAACAGTTTGACCATCAATCTCCTCGATCATTTTAATACCGTCTCCAGTCGAGCCTTCTTGGTTCGTTGTGACATAACCATCCAAGTCAGGGTTGTTTTCTACGACCATTTCCATATTAGCGCCAAATCCACCAGTCGTGACGATTACGGCATCTGCAGAGATTGTTTTTATCTCTCCTTCGATAGTGACTTCTACGCCGTTAACAGCACCGTCAGTCTCATTGATTTTTACGACTTCCGCATTGACAAACAATGGAATCTCTTTTTCATGGACGTTGCGAAGTAAGCCATCAACCAAATACTCACCCACAGCAGAGCCATCAGTTGGACGATGTGTTCTTCTTTCACTCATTCCCCCCGTTGTAGTCAAATTATCTAAAGTGATTCCCATCGAATCTAGCCAGTCAATGGCTTCTGCTGAATGATCAACAAAGTAGCGCAGTAGATCCTGATCGTTAGCCTCGCCACCACCTGCTAGCGTCTCATCAAAGAATTTATCATTGGAATCTTCAATGCCTTCTGCTTCTTGGAATTTTGTCTGTGATGCATTCATTCCAGCGGATGATTTCAACGTATTCCCCCCGGCGATTGGCATTTTTTCCAGAATCACTGGTTCAGCACCAGAATCCTTGGCTTGAATAGCAGCTGCCATCCCAGCACCGCCACCACCTACAATGATGACATCGTACGTGTCTTTCAATTCTTCTGGATCTGTATATTCTTGTTCTGAAGCACCGGACGTCACGTCCGAAGACGCACTTGTTTCCTCGATAGCGTCGCTTGTGTCTGTACCTCTGCTACCACATGCACTTAGCAACAAAACAGATGAAAGGATCAACAAACGACTAAAAATTTTTTTCATGTGAATACCTCCTATATTGTGATGGTTTTATCATATAATGAAATGCTTGTATTTTCAAGGTTCTATTCTGTATCTCTATGAGTTTAATAAATGTACATGTTACCATATGAACAAATTGGAAATTGTGTTTATCAGTATAGAAATATTTTCAATCAGTACAAACGAATTAGATAAGATTCTATTGAAACACTCAAGGAATATGCTATCAATTGACAATAGTTAGGCACCGAAATATAATTTAGATGTAGAAAGTTAGGTACCTAAAAAAGGAGGGGTAAGTGATGAGCCATTTTACGATGCAGCTACTCAAACAGTTTGAGACAGTAAGCACTGTTGCTCATTCGTTGTTTCTGCAGAACAAGCAGCGATTTGATGGACAGCAGCAAGTCATCAATATACTTGGGAATGAAGATGGACTGAGTCAGGGGAGTCTAGCGGAGCTTTTAGATATTCGTCCAAGTTCCTTGGCAGAATTATTGAAAAAATTAGAAAAAGCTGAGGCCGTCAAACGAGTAGAAGATGACTATGACAAACGAATCAAGCGGGTGTATCTAACAGAAAAAGGTCGAGAACGAATCATAGAAAGTCAACCTTTGCGTGAAAATCTGAGTACTCGTTTTTTTGCTGGTTTGACGGAAGAAGAACAAATCAAACTAGGAAACTATTTAAACAAGTTAATGGCTGGATGGCCAGAAGAAATTGTCGAGTATCAGGCAAAAGCTATTGATCCGATGGAACGACTGACGGAGATGCAGGATTTGCGGAAGGCGATGAATGATTTGGACTGGCAAGCCCTTTCCGATTTGGATGAGCATCGGATCCGTCATGATTTCCAGCAGCGTTTTCAACATTTTGACATGGAAGATCCATTATGGAAGCGGCAGTTTGACGAGATGATGCGAGAGAAGCGACAAGCCAAGTATCAGGAAACAGAACGTTTGAAACGTTTTAAGTTCGATTCCCCAAGAGAGCATCCGTTGAAGGACAGCGATCAAGAATGGACCGATTTTTGATAGATAGTAAAAAGAGTCACTTCCGATCTAAAAGGAAGGACTCTTTTCTTTCAACTATACTTTTTTTCTCGTTCGATTCTTTCAACGTATTCTTTGGCTTCCTTTAAACCCCACATCGTCTGCTCACGAACATATTTGATAATTTGGATTTTGCCGATACCTTGCTGTAGCATTTGCTGTACATTGCTTTGCAGCTGATCCTCGTCCAAAGCAACCATCGATGGGACACTGACCTGTTTTTCAACAAAATCTTTGGCTTCTTCTAAGCCAAGCCCCGTTTCATCACGGACGAATTTGATCAGGCTGATCTTACCTTCGCCAGTATTCATTCGGCGCTGTAATTCAGGAAGGATGTCTTGCGGTTGTTGCAGAATCTTTTCCTGCGCATCGTGTGTGTCTCTTTTTCTCAGGACCAACAGATAGATGATCAAAAGTAAGAGCACGATAATCAAAAGAATTTGTAGAATCATAGGAAATCACTCCTTATTTTTTAATGAATTAAAATTTCTAGGTGCCGAAATTTTAATTTGATCGAAATGCCGTATACCATTCTGCTAGTCTGGGTTTCCAGATAAGCAGAACGGGCATCCTTATTTGTATTTCTTATACATAAAGTTTTCAGCAGTTCGACTATCGGTTGTTTCAAAGAATTCAATCTTATTTTCAGAGATGGCTTGTTTTAATTCCTGGACCAACTGGTCGGGTTTTTCAAAATGTGATAAACGAATCTGCAGTGTTTGATGGCCGGCATGACTATAAGTCAAGGGAGAATAATCGATAAAATCAGAGGTGATTTCTTTGCGTGACAATACATAAAAGTTATCCCCCCTGTGAATCGGTGAATATTCATCCGGAACATGATCAACAGTGGCACGAAGGACAGCAAGAATCTCATTCCAAGGATAATAAAAATCACCATGACGAATCCCAGAATCGCTGACCTCAAGTAAAACATCCATTTCTTTTAATTGCTCCATTTTTTTTCGCATGTGATTGGGAAGAATCGTAGTAAAAACAAAGATACCCCCGATAGCAACAAGCAGACAAATCAAGGCGATCATTGTTTGACCGGAAAAATAAAGCCAAGCAGCAAGAATCAGTATGATCAGCTCTGAAGAGAGTCCGATCGTTGTGAGCATTCAAATGGAAGATTCGCTGTTTTCCTCCAGTTGTCTTTGTGCCTTAAATTTTGACATAAAGATACCTCCTCATAAAATATGTATAGTCCTGAATCATTCATAGATTTTTATACAGGGACATTTTTATCAAAAAATTAGGCGAAGCTGAAATGTTTCTTTCTTTTTTACAAATCGATTAGATTCCTTCCTAACGGAAGAAAAGAAAAGTTCATT
>NZ_JBSMVT010000041.1:0-12614 GCF_053760925.1 Enterococcus olivae | reverse complement strand
AAAACTCCTTTCGATTTGATAAGCGGTTGGTAGCCACTTATTAGTATATCGAAAGGAGTTTTTTAACGCTAAAGCTACTTCGTCCACGCCTATAAGCGCGCGGTTTTTTTGTTTCACACGCTTTGCGTGTGAAACGGACTAAAGTCATTAATAAATAAACTCCCCGCTAAATGATTCTACTAATCATTTAGCGGGGCGTTTTGAAATTCAATCATTTTTATCTAAACAACTTCAAAATTAAGCGTGGATTGGTAATCCTAGGGCTAATTCAGAAGCATCCATCACGATTTCACCTAGAGATGGGTGAGGATGGATCGTCAAAGCGATATCTTCAGCATTCATACCTGATTCGATAGCTAATGCTAATTCAGAAACCATGTCTGAAGCGCCGATACCAGCAATTTGAGCTCCAATAATTACGTGACCATCAGTAGTTGCTACCAGACGGATAAATCCTTCTGTTTTACCTAAAGATAAGGCACGTCCATTACCAGCAAATGGGAATTTGAAAGCTTTCGCTTCGATTCCAGCTTCTTTTGCTTCAGCAATTGTCATTCCTACTGATGCCAATTCAGGATCAGTAAAGGCTACTGCTGGCATTGCTTTGTAGTCAACAGCTACTTTTTTATCAGAAATTGCTTCTGCAGCAATTTTAGCTTCGTAGCTTGCTTTATGTGCTAGAGCAGCACCAGGTACGATATCACCGATTGCATAAATGTTAGAAACATTGGTACGACCTTGGGCATCTACATTGATCAATCCGCGTTCACCGATTTCTACACCTGCTTGTTCTAAGCCCATGTCATCAGTGTTTGGACGACGACCAACTGTTACCATTACGTAATCCGCAGTTACTTCTGCTTCTTTACCGTCAACAGCATATTTAACAGTTACGCTATCACCATTGTCAACCGCTTCTTTAGCCATTGCACTAGTAATAACCGTCATGCCTTTTTTCTTGAAGTCTGCTTCAACCACTTTTACCATGTCTTTTTCGTAAGTAGGTAAAATTTGTGGTGAACCTTCAAGAATTGTTACTTCAGCTCCCAAGTTAGCATATGCGCCACCTAGTTCTGCACCGATAACTCCACCACCGATGATCACTAATTTTTTAGGAACTTCTTTCAATGCTAGACCACCAGTTGAATCGATCACACGATCTTTGAATTTAAAGCCTGGAATTTCGATTGGACGAGAACCAGTTGCTACGATAGCATTTTTAAATTCATAAGTTTGTGCTGAATCAGGATGAATCACGCGTAAAGTATGGTCATCTACGAAGAATGCTTCGCCTTCAATGATTTCTACTTTATTTTTTTTCAAAAGCATCGCAATACCAGAAGTTAATTGTTTAACAACAGTATTGTCTTTCCACTCTTGAGTTTTCGCAAAGTCAAGGACAACTTTTTCAGCAGACACACCAAACATTTCAGAATGTTGTGCTTCTTGATAATGATGTCCCGCAGCAATCAAGGCTTTAGAAGGGATACAACCAACGTTTAGACATACGCCGCCGACTTTATCTCTTTCAATGATTGCTACTTTTTGACCTAATTGAGCGGCACGGATGGCAGCTACATAGCCGCCAGGTCCCGAACCGATTACTACTGTGTCTAATTCTAAGGCAAAATCTCCAACTACCATTTGTTTATCATCCTTCCATTAATAGTAACTCTGGATCTGCTAACAAACGTTTGATGTTGTTCATCGCTTGTTGAGCAGTTGCGCCATCAACGATACGGTGGTCAAAGCTTAATGATAATTTCATCATACGACCTACTACGATTTCGCCTTCTGCATTGACAACTGGTTGTTGAGCAATCGTACCTACACCTAAAATAGCAACTTCAGGGTAGTTGATTACTGGTGTGAACCAAGCCCCACCAACTGAACCAATGTTACTGATTGTAACTGTTCCGTTACGCATATCTTCAGCAGCTAATTTACCTTCATGAGCTAAAGCAGCTTTACCGTTGATTTCATCAGCGATTGCGAATAGACCTTTACGATCGGCATCTTTTACGTTTGGTACATATAGACCGTTCGCAGTATCTGTTGCAATACCGATATTGTAGTAGTTTTTGTAAACTACTTCTTGAGAAGCATCATCAATAGATGCATTCAATACTGGATATTTCTTCATAGTTGCAGTCAAAGCTTTAACAACATATGGCAAGAAAGTCAATTTAGTATTTTGTGCTGCAGCAACATCTTTGAATTTCTTACGTTGATCCCAAAGTGTAGAAACTTCTACTTCATCATGTAAAGTTACGTGAGGAGCAGTGTGTTTGCTGTTGACCATCGCTTTAGAGATTGCTTTACGCATTGGTGTTAATTTTTCGCGAGTTTCCATTTCACCCAAGTTTGATTGGTATGGTTGAGCTGGAGCTGCTTTTTCTTCTTTAGCTGGTTTCGCTTCTGTTGCTGGAGCTGCTTCTGTTGTTTCAGTCGCTGCTGGAGCTTTAGAATCACCAGAGATAAAGCTTTGGATGTCTTCTTTTGTTACACGTCCACCTTTGCCAGATGGTGTAACTTGAGTAATATCTACATCGTTTTCACGAGCAAATTGACGTACAGAAGGCATAGCCAAAACATTTTTACTTGGTTTACCAGTTGGAGCTGATGCTTCAGCTGGTGCAGATGCAGCTGCCGGAGCGTCTGCTGCTGCCGTTGGTGCTGGTGCACTGGCAGGAGCGCTGTTGTGACCAGGTGCATCGATTTCTACCAATACATCACCAACGTTGGCTACAACACCTTCGTCTACAAGGATAGATTTAACTGTACCTGTAACTGGTGATGGGATTTCTTCTACTGATTTATCGTTTTGTACTTCTAACAAAGTATCGTCTTCGTTGATTGTATCGCCGGCTTTTACAAACCATTTAACGATTTCACCTTCTGCAATTCCTTCACCAATATCTGGTAATTTGAATTGGAAGACACCTTCTCCGCCAGCTTCCGGTACTGCTGCTGGCGCTGCAGATGTTTGTTGTTGCGCTGGTGCTGCAGGAGCTTCATCGTCCTCATGTCCTGGAGCATCGATTTCTACTAATACATCACCAACGTTGGCTACAACGCCTTCGTCTACAAGGATAGATTTAACTGTACCTGTAACTGGTGATGGGATTTCTTCTACTGATTTATCGTTTTGTACTTCTAACAAAGTATCGTCTTCGTTAATTGTATCGCCCGGTTTTACAAACCATTTGACGATTTCACCTTCTGCAATTCCTTCACCGATATCCGGTAATTTAAATTGAAATGCCATTTTGATATCTTCCTCTCTTATGATCTTAGAAGTTTGCGATTTCTTTTACTTTTGCTTCAATATCCCCTGCATTAGGCAACCAAGCATTTTCTGCTTGACCGAATGGGAATACTGTATCTGGAGCAGATACGCGTCCGATTGGAGCTTCTAAAGAAAGGATCGAACGTTCAGAAATTTCAGATACTACTTGAGCAGCAACACCTGCTTGTTTTTGAGCTTCTTGAACGACAACCACACGACCAGTTTTTTCAACAGAAGCAATGATTGTTTCGATATCAAGCGGAGCTACCGTACGCAAGTCGATGATCTCTACGCTGATATTTTCTTTTGCTAAATTATCAGCTGCTTTGATTGCTTCACGAACCATTGCACCGTAAGTAATAATCGATATATCTGAACCTTCACGAGTAACAGCTGCTTTATCCAAAGGAACAGTATAAGATTCTTCTGGCACTTCTTCACGGAATGAACGATAAAGTTTCATGTGCTCTAAGTAAACAACTGGGTCATTGCTTCTAATTGCAGAAATCAATAATCCTTTTGCATCATAAGGGTTTGATGGAATAACCACACGGATACCAGGAGATTGAGCAATCAATCCTTCCAAGTTATCTGAGTGCAATTCTGGTGTATGAACCCCACCACCAAATGGTGAGCGGATTGTGATTGGCAAGTTTCTAGTACCACCCATACGGTAACGAGTACGTGCCATTTGTGCTACAACTTCATCCATCGCTTCAAATACGAAACCGAAGAATTGTAGTTCTGGAACTGGACGGAAACCTTCCAATGCCAAACCAAATGCTAGACCAGCAATACCTGATTCTGCTAGAGGTGTATCGAATACACGATCTTCACCAAATTTTTCTTGTAAGCCTTCAGTCGCACGGAATACCCCACCGTTTTTACCGACGTCTTCACCAAACATCACTACGTTTTCATCGCTGGCTAACTCACAAGCTAGGGCATCAGTGATTGCTTGAATCATTGTTTTTTGTGCCATGATTATTTCGACTCCTTCGCTTCGTAAATTTCAATTTGTTCTTTAATACTTTGTGGTTGATCTTCAAACATGTTCTTCAAGAAATCAGAAACTTTTTGTTTTGGCACTTTGTCTGCTTCAGCAATGGCTTCTTTGATTTCTTCTTTCGCTGCTTCGATTACTTCTTCTTCTTTTGCTTCAGTCCATAGACCTTTTCCTTCTAAATACTTACGGAAACGAACCAATGGATCTTTTGCTACCCATTCGTCATCCATCTCTTTAGAACGGTAACGAGTTGGATCATCACCAGATAATGTATGTGGACCATAACGATAAGTCAATGCTTCGATCAATACAGGGCCGTTACCAGCTACTGACCAATCACGAGCCATTTTAGATACAGTGTACATTGCTAATGGATCCATACCATCAACTTGGATACCTGGGATACCTGCTGCTACTGCTTTTTGAGCTAAAGTTGTTGCTGCTGATTGTTTGTCACGAGGTGTTGAAATTGCAAATCCGTTATTTTGAATAAAGAACACAGCGTTTGCTTTATACGCACCTACAAAGTTGATTCCTTCATAGAAGTCACCTTGTGAAGAACCACCATCACCAGTATAAGTGAAAGCTACGTTTTTCTTACCGCGCATTTTCAATCCTAAAGCTACTCCAGCAGCTTGAACATATTGTGCCCCGATGATGATTTGTGGTGGTAAACCGTTCAAATCTTCTGGGTAGTTGTTCCCAGCAACGTGTCCACGAGACCATAGGAAGGCTTGAGTTAAAGGTAAACCATGTTGGATCAATTGTGGTACATCACGGTAACCTGGTAATAATACGTCTTCTTTTTCAAAAGCAAAATGACTTGCTAACTGACTTGCTTCTTGTCCAGCCGTTGGCGCGAAGAATCCTAAACGGCCTTGGCGGTTCAAAGCAGTTGAACGTTGATCTAGTACACGAGACCAAACCATGCGAGACATTAGTTCAACTAATTCCTCATCACTTAAATCAGGTACTAAAGCTTCGTTTACAATTTTTCCATCTTGGTCTAACGCCTGATAAGTTGGAAATTGAGCATCAACATTTTCTAGCAGTGCTTGAAAGTCAATTGTTTTTTTCTTTGCCATCTTGTCACACTTTCCTCTCTTTGTTTAGGTTCATTCTAATTATGCTGATTGTAACAGCGCTTAATTTCTGTATCACTGTTTCAACCATTTACATTATTAAGCTATCATTTTTAAAAGAGAAAGACAAGTAAAAAGTTCGGAAAAAATGGAATTCATCCAATCTAAATCCTTTATATGATAAGACTCTTTAGTGAAATAAATCACATTTATTGAATTCCACTAGCGGAAATAAATCGTTTTCTTTTTTTGTTCAACAGAATTAGTACAGGTTTACAATGTTTAGGAAACAGTTTGTTCAATTTCGATCAGAAATTCCTCATGTGAAATTATATTTTATTTCGATCGAACAGCGCCTGACTCTCGTTTACTTTATTACAGAAGGATCAAAAAAAGAAACAGTAAAACTCTGATTTGACAAAGTTTCACTGTTTCTTCTCTTTTATTTTGATAGTAGCTTTATGACCTGTTTTTTTAGATCCACTCTTTAGTCAAATGAATATAGATTCTCTTTGCGATTTCTACAGCGATCAAATACAACGCTGTGATTGCAATAAACCACATCCAATACGCAACTGGCAAGAAGACAAAATCAAAGAGTGTTCTAAGCGGAGAAGTAACGATGACGATTCCTCCTAGAATCGCTAATGCACTGGAGATCAAAACTGGACGAGAAGCGATACTTTGTGTGAAAGGTTTGTTTCTAGTTCGCACTAAATGCACGACCAAAGTTTGTGTAACCAGGCCAATAACGAACCAGCCTGTTTGGAACAGGGCTTGCTGATCCACGGTATTTGCCTGAAAAATATACCACATAACTAAAAAGGTTAAAATATCAAAAAGGCTACTCACTGGTCCAATACACAAAGTAAACTTCAACAATCCTTTGATTTGCCATTTCACTGGTTTGGCAATTTCCTCTTGATCCACATTGTCCCAAGGAATCGTTAATTGTGCCATGTCATAGATTAAATTCTGTACGAGCAATTGAATAGAAAGCATTGGTAAAAATGGTAGAAACGCACTAGCAATCAAAATCGAAAAGACATTGCCAAAGTTTGAGCTGATCGTGATTTTGATGTATTTCATCATATTACTAAAAACTTTACGACCTTCAGCTACCCCTTTGTCTAAAACATTGAGACTTTTTTCTAATAAAATGATGGAGCTTGCATCTTTAGTGATATCTGCCGCGGTATCCACCGAGATTCCAACATCAGCTGCTCTTAACGCCGGTGCATCATTGATTCCGTCCCCCATAAAACCAACCGTGTGCCCATCTCCTTGCAGTACTTGAATGATTCTGGATTTTTGCATAGGATTTAATTTCGCGAACAAATTCGTTGTTGTCGCAATCTCTGACAATTCTTGGTCAGACATTTCATCGATTGCTGTCCCTAGGATCGACCGATCGACTTCGATACCAACATCTCGGCAAACTTTCGCTGCTACGATTTCATTGTCACCAGTCAAAACTTTGACATTGATTCCATGACCATGCAAAGATTCGATCGCTGTCTGGGCAGATTTCTTAGCAGGATCCAAAAAGCCCATAAACCCAATCAACGTCATCTCTTTTTCGTCTGACGCTGCATAAACCGCTTCATTGTGAGCATCCTTTTTAATCGCTACCGTCAGCACACGCATTCCCTGCTCGTTCAATTCACGATTGATTTTTTCCATTCGCAGACGTAACTCATCGGTCAAAGGTTGGACCTCTCCGTTGATCTCAACGAAAGCACAGACCTCTGCCATTTCTTCTACAGCACCCTTAGTGATCATCAACTGATGGTCGTCTGCTTCAACCACGACAGTTAAACGTCGGCGTGAAAAGTCAAAGGGGATCTCATCCACTTTTTCGATTTTCTCAAAAGGGACGTTCTGATCGTTTTCTTCATAATAACCAATGACCGCTCTATCCATTAGATTCTTCCACCCTGTTTGATAAGAAGAATTCAAAAAAGCCAGATCCAGTACTTGCTGATTGCTTTCACCTAGCGGATTCAAATGTTCCACAAGAACTACACGATCTTCAGTGATCGTCCCGGTCTTATCTGTACAAAGAATATCCATACTGCCTAAATTTTGCATGGCAGGCAATTCTTTGACGATCACTTTCTCTTTTGACAAGGACATTGCACCTTTTGCCAGATTGCTAGTGACGATCATTGGAAGCATTTCAGGAGTCAATCCTACAGCCACAGCAATAGCGAAGAAAAACGCTGCACTCCAATCACCTTTCGTCAAGCCATTCAATAGAAAAACAATCGGAAAAAGAACCAATACCATTTGTAAAAGCAGTTTACTGATTTTTGTCAAACCTGTATCAAAGGCTGTTTTCCCTCTTTGCTTCGTAGCATTTTTAGCAATATCTCCAAAAAAAGTATTTTGTCCTGTTTTTAAAATAATCGCTGTGCCTTGACCACTTAAAACATCCGTCCCCATAAAAACTAGATTATTCATATCTATAGAAGAGATATTCTCTTTCCCTTCAATTCCAGCAGCTACAAATTTTTCGATCGGCATAGATTCTCCAGTCAAAGAGGATTGATTGACAAACAAGTCATTGGTCCAAATCAAAACCGCGTCTGCCGGGATCATATCCCCTGTCGCCAAGGTAACGATATCTCCAGGTACCACTTCATCCATTGGAATTTCTGCTTCGTTCCCATCACGTTTAACCGCACAGGTATTTTCGATCATCTCTTTTAATTCCAAGCTAGCTTTTTGCGAACGATACTCTTGAATAAAAGAGATGAGGGCACTGGCTAAAATCATGACACCCATTACAATGGCTGCTTCGAAATCTTTTGTAGCCATAGAAACTATCATTAACAACGCTAAAACCAAAACAAACGGATCTCTGAAAGCATGGAGAAAAATAAGCCAGCCTGGTGTTGGTTTTTCTGCATCGATTTGATTTGGACCAAATTCTTCCAAACGTTCTTTTGCATCCTCTGAAGAAAGTCCTTTTAGAGACGTTCTCAACTCCATCAATAATTCCCGTTCAGAGAGTACACTTAATTTTTTCAATTCTTGTTCTTTTAAATTTATTTTTTTCATAATGTTTTTCCTCCTAGTTGACCGCTAGGAGATCTTGGCTGCTCCTAGACGGTTTATATATGTGCTTATCTGGGGTTCGGGACTGGGATTTTCCATGCTATAAACCTTCCTTTCTGTCTGGTGCTGCTCAAGTATGTTTGAATTCTACAAAATGAGAGCTCGTTATGATTCAACAGTGCGTGCTTACGTTTCCAGCGAATCGCTGTGATTCGGGACGACGGACACTACGCTCCCTCCGATCGCCTAGTACTGTTCATCATCAGCTCTCACTCTCACTTCGTTCGGTGAATCATAGTGATTCGAGACGACGGACACTACGCTCCCTCCGATCGCCTAGTACTGTTCATCATCATCTCTCACTCTCACTTCGTTCGGTGAATCATAGTGATTCGGGACGACGGACACTACGCTCCCTCCGGTCGCCTAGTACTGTTCATCATCATCTCTCACTCTCACTTCGTTCGGTGAATCGCTGTGATTCACAGCAAAATGCGCGTACTCAACAATGAGTACGCGCATAAATAGATGGCATATGAGTCATCGTTGAGCTTTAGCACTATAGGGCGTAGACAAATTTTATTTGTCAGCTACATTATGAATGACCTTCGACGATCACTCTTGTTATACCAAACTAAGGGTCTCTCGATCCTTTCGCGGCAGTAGCCTGTGTCCATATAGGAGCCTCACCTAACAATTATTTAATTCACTTAACACTATAGTACAAATTATTTTTTAGGTCAACCGAAAACTATTTCGATTGTTTTATTTTTCGAAAAATTGAGCGATTGCTTCTAAAATTTGGAAGCTTGCGGTGCCATCGCCATATGGATTCTTCGCTTCAGCCATTTTTTGATGTTCCTGTTCGTCTGTCAGCAATTTTTTCGTTTCCTTGTATACCGTTTCTTCTGCTGTTCCAATCAGTTTCAGAGTTCCGGCAGTCACACCTTCCGGACGCTCGGTCGTATCACGCAAGACTAGCACCGGAACGCCAAGTGACGGCGCTTCCTCTTGAACGCCACCAGAATCTGTTAAAATCAAATAACTCTCCGCAAGAAAATTATGGAAATCAACTACATCTAGTGGTTCGATCAGTTGGATATTAGGAAGTCCCCCTAATATTTCCTGAGCCAATTCTCGAACTTTAGGATTTTTGTGCATAGGAAAGACGATCGAACTCTCGGTATATTCCTCTGCAATTCGTGCTAAAGCAGAGAACACCTGACGCATCGGTTCACCTAAATTTTCACGCCGGTGCATAGTCACTACGATCAGCTTTTGATCCAGAGAGTGATTTTTAGCAGGATCCCGTTCTTTTACAGTATATCGCATAGCATCGATCGCTGTATTTCCGGTAACAATGATTCGTTCTTCTGGATGATTTTCTTTCAGCAAGTTGGCCTTACTTTGTTCCGTCGGCGCAAAATACAAATCTGCCAAAGCATCAGTCATCTGACGATTCGCTTCTTCCGGAAATGGGGAATATTTGTTCCAAGTTCTTAATCCGGCTTCCACATGTCCTACTCTGACCTGTTGGTAAAAGGCCGCTGTTGCAGCAGCAAAAGTCGTCGTCGTATCCCCATGAACCAATACGATATCTGGTTTTTCCTCAATTAAAATAGGCTGTAGGTCCAACAAAACTTTTGTGGTAATATCTGTTAGTGTTTGACCACTAGACATAATATTCAAATCATAGTCTGGTACAATATCAAAAATCGTCAATACTTGATCAAGCATTTCGCGATGCTGCGCAGTAACGATTACTTTTGAATCGAAACGAGCATCCTCTTCCAATGCTTTGATCAAAGGCGCCATTTTAATGGCCTCCGGTCGTGTACCAAATATTGAAAATACTTTTATCGTCATCTCTTCCACCTCACTGCCATTGTAACAAACCCACTCTTGCTAAGCTATCAAAAAAAGCAAAATCACCAAGTGATTTTGCTTTCTCTTTATTTCCTAAGTCTTAAATCGTATCTCCATTAAAAATAGAGTTTTTAACGATGACATAATCGACTTTACGGATCGCTTCCAAGTCTTTCCCACCTGCATAAGAGATCGAAGACTGTAGATCTTGCTGCATTTCAGCTAGGGTATCTTTGAGAGAACCTTTATGTGTGACCCAGATTTTCTTTCCTTCAACGTTTTTCTTTTCACCTTTTTGGAATTCAGAGGCAGAACCAAAGTATTCTTTATAAAAGACACCGTCTTCTACTTTAGTTTCACCAGGAGATTCCTCATGTCCAGCAAAAAGCGAGCCGATCATGACCATAGTTGCTCCAAAACGAACCGATTTGGCGATATCGCCATGTGTACGGATACCTCCATCAGCAATGATTGGTTTTCTCGCTGCTTTTCCGCATAATCTTAATGCAGCCAGCTGCCAGCCACCAGTACCAAAGCCAGTTTTGATTTTTGTGATGCAGACTTTACCAGGTCCAATCCCAACTTTTGTCGCATCAGCTCCCGCATTTTCCAGTTCACGAACCGCTTCAGGCGTTCCTACATTTCCAGCGATAACAAAGGTTTCAGGTAAATGTTTTTTGATGTGTTGGATCATACGAATGACAGAATTAGAATGTCCGTGCGCGATATCGATCGTGATGTAGTCCGGCACAAGGTCTTGTTCTGCCAATTTCTCTACAAATGGATACTCGTGCTCTTTGACACCAACACTAATAGAAGAAACCAGATTTCTTTCTTTCATGCGTTGGATAAACGGTACTCTCGCTTCTTCATCAAAACGATGCATAATATAAAAATAACCATTCTCTGCTAAAAATTCTGCAATATTTTCATCAATGATCGTTTGCATGTTCGCCGGTACTACGGGCATTTTAAACTGATGCTTGCCTAAAGTGACTGTTGTGTCACACTCCGAACGACTCTCCACAATACACTTATTAGGAATCAATTGAATATCTTCGTAATCAAAAACTACATCAAACATGGAAAAACTCCCTCTCAAACTTGTTTTATTCTGAAAACATTAAATACTTATATACGTGTTTTATTTTTAATGCCTTCAATAATTTAGCTGAATACCTAACGGAATGCAACTAAATTCTCTGCTTTTCTTAAAAGAAAGAAAAGATCGTTCGTGTTTAACGAACGATCCCCGTCATTTATTAAGGTAGAATATTACCAGCTGCCATGTAGATGCGATACCAATCTTTGCGTGTCATTTGGACTTCTGCTGCTTGAGCGATCTCTTCGATCCGCTGCAGATTCATCGTACCAGCAATCACCTGCATATTGGCTGGGTGTCGCAAGATCCAGGCAGAAGCGATGCCGGTCGGTGTTGTCTGATATTTTTCAGCTAATTCTTCTAGTACTTGATTCAATTCAGGGAATTTTTCACTACCGATGAAAACACCCTCGAAGAAACCGTACTGATAAGGTGACCATGCTTGGATCGTCATATCGTGCAGACGAGAATATTCCAAGATCTCACCGTCATGATCCACAGAGCCAGCATCTGTCATATTGACATGGATTCCCTGATCGATCATTCCGGTATGCATGATACCAAATTGTAATTGATTGGCCACTAAAGGCTGTTTAACATATTTCTTCAACAGATCGATTTGACCAGGCTTTTGATTGCTGACACCAAAATATTTGACTTTCCCTTGCGTTTCCAGCAGTTCAAATGCTTCGGCAACTTCCTCAGGCTCCACCAAAGTATCTGGACGATGCAACAACAAAGCATCTAAATAATCTGTGTTCAAACGCTTCAAAATACCTTCTGTTGAAGCGATAATATGTTCTTTCGAAAAATCAAACATTTCTCCAGGAACGATCCCGCATTTTGATTGTAAGAACAGATCTTCTCTTTTGATGGAAGTTTTTGCTAATGAATCAGCAAAAATTTCTTCGCATGCTCCCCGGCTATAGATATCTGCATGATCAAAAAAATCGATCCCGTTTTCGACAGCCGTTTCTATCACTTTGACAGGTTTTTCAGCTTTGTCTATCCGCATACAGCCAAGAATCACACTGGACACTTCTAGACCTGTTGTCCCAAATTGGACTTTTTTCATTCCAACATTCCTCCTTGTATATTATATTTAAGGTTTTAATCTTTCGATTTTAGAGGAGAACCTTAAGAACCTTTTGTTATTCTTATTTGGTATTTACTCAATTATTTGAGAAAATATACTTAATGGATTGAGAG
>NZ_JBSMVT010000040.1:0-14864 GCF_053760925.1 Enterococcus olivae | reverse complement strand
CGAATTTATTCTATACTTATCCATGAGATAGTCCTTTTTATTGGTCTTGGATAAGTCATCCAAGTGCTAGTATAAAGGATTTTTTTGTTTCATGGAATAGGTTATAATTTTAATGCAACACTAGTGATTTATCATATAGAAGTATTTTTATCACACTTGATTAAGAATACTATTAAATTAAAAAATATTTTTAAGTCAATACTTTTAACATCTTGTAATTGCGAAGTTGAACACTATTACGTACTGGATATCGTTCTTCAATTATATCAAATCCCCGTGATTGAAATAATGATACAGCAGTAATTGATACGTCAGCGAGCAGTTTTTGACTGCCATTTTTACGTGCTTCTGTTTCCAGCATTTGTAAAATCCGACTCCCCATACCCTCACGTTGGAAATCTTTATGGATAAAAAGCATATCAATAAGTCCCTCATCGACAAGATTGCCAAAACCAACGATTTGATTTTGATAGATAGCAACAATTGTGTCTGAATTGACAAAACGAGGATGCCAATCTGACACTGTTGGATGACCAATCCATGCAGTGATTTGAATGGGAGAATAGTCCTTTATGTTCATGACCGTATCAACAAAAAGATTAATTATTTCCTGACAGTAACTATTTTTATATGGTCTAAATTCAATATTATGTAGCATTTATATATCTCCATATCTATTCGCTTACTTATAGCATAACAGGTCTTCAAAAATAAAAACAAAAAAATCAGTCCAGTTGTCTAGAAAAGATACTCATCCTACCAACTGGACTTCCATTTTTTTGAATCACTATTTTTGTTTACATTAAAAGCTACAATCAGAAACTGGAAGGACAAACGGAGAAAAGCCCTTGTCGTGGATTAAAGAGCTGAATGAATTACTCAGACTTAGTGCGATGAGCACTTAAGTCTGAGTTTGAACGTCAGCAGCCAGAGAGACTCTGTCAAGAGCCTCTTGGCGATCTCCCACAACAAGGGTATTTTCGGAGCTTTGTTCTGGAAGTTTCAGTTTTTGTCTATCTTTCCAGCAAACAAAAACACTTGAAATTCATCTAGCTCATTTGATTAGTAATTGTCTTCTCGGTAGCCAAAGTCTTTCAAATAGGTTTGTTTGTCGCGCCAATCTTTTTGAACTTTTACCCATAATTCTAAATAAACTTTATCACCTAAAAGACGTTCAATATCTTGACGGGCTTTCGTACCAATCACTTTTAGCATTTTACCGCCCTTACCAATAATGATTCCTTTTTGGCTATCACGTTCGATAATAATCGTCGCTTGAATATGAACCTTATCATTTTCATTACGTTTCATGGAATCAACAACTACTGCAACTGAATGAGGAACTTCATCTCTGGTCAGTAATAGCACTTTTTCACGAACTAATTCAGAAACAATGAAGTATTCCGGGTGATCCGTGATCTGATCCTCTGGGAAATATTGAGGACCTTCTGGCATTTGTTCAACTAGAACATTCATCAGCGTTTCAAAATTATTGCCTTCTGTAGCCGAGATCGGCACCACTTCGGCAAAATCCATTTGACTAGAATAATCTTGGATCGTCTCTAGTAAAGCGTCTGGATGAACCTTGTCAATTTTATTCACGATCAAAAAGACTGGGACTTCACTTTTTTTCAAGCGTTCTATGATGAAGTCGTCCCCTTTGCCACGTTTTTGGTCGGCACTGATCATAAACAAGGTCACATCAACTTCTCGCAGGGCACTGTAAGCTGTTTCTACCATAAAATCCCCTAATCGATGTCTCGGCTTATGGATTCCTGGTGTATCAATGAAAACGATCTGTGTGTCCGGAGTAGTGTAAACACCCTGGATCTTGTTTCTCGTGGTTTGTGCTTTGTCACTCATAATAGCGATTTTTTGTCCGACGATTCGGTTCAGCAAGGTTGATTTCCCTACGTTTGGACGACCGATGATCGCCACGAATCCTGATTTATGTTCTGTCATATCTTTCTCCTCTTTCTCTAGTTAAAAATAAGCTGAATTACTTTGGGCAAGAAAATGATTGCTCCTACAAGTAAAGCAAAAAAGGAGGTAATCAGTACTGCGCCAGCAGCCATGTCTTTGATTTTTTTTCCAAGGGGGTGAAAATGCTTGTCTGTGACCATATCCACCACATTTTCAAATGCAGTGTTGATGATCTCCATGATGAGCATCATAAATATACTGAAAAGAATCCACAGCCATTCTTGCTGGTTCAATCGAAAAAGAAAACCAAGCAAAATAACCAGTATACCTACGATAGTATGGCTGCGCATATTACGCTCATCTTTATAAACTGTCTTGATCCCTGTTAGGGCAAACTCAACAGAATTAATGAATCGTTTGTTTTTTTCAATTGATCGTTTATCTTTCAAGTCCATAGGCATCCAAAATTTCCTTTTGTAGTCCAAACATTTCCGTCTCATCTTCAGGTGTCATGTGGTCATAGCCATTGATGTGCAAGAAACCATGTAACGCTAAGAAGCCAAGCTCACGATCATAGCTGTGACCATATTCTGCCGCCTGTTCTTTAGCACGTTCCGTTGAGATCATGATATCACCTAGTATTCTTGGCATATCCAGATCCTCACCATCAAAGAGGATTTCCATTTCTCCCTCACCGGCTTCTTCCATCGCAAAGCTAATGACATCGGTTGGCATATCTTTTCCACGATAGGTACTATTGATTACTTGGATCGCCTCGTTGTCCATAAAGGTCACGGACATTTCAGTTTCTTCCGGAAGCTTCAAATAGTCTGCCGCAAACTGTAACAAAGACTCAATGTCGGTTATTTTTTCTTGAGAAACAGCTTGTGTTTCGTCGATAAAGGTAATCTCCATTAGTCGCCTCTTCTTTCTTGTTCTTCTTTCATTTTTTCCGCTTCGGATTTCATCTTCGGATACTTGATTCTTGAATGGAAGGTACTGCATAAGCCGTTGATCAAAGATCTTTCAATGATCCGAATCTCTTTTAAGGTCAAACCAGAATCATTCAACTGACCGTCCAAAATACGATCAGTGATCAGTGTGTTAACAAAGTTGCGAATCTTTTCGTTGGTCGGATTCTCCATCGCACGAACCGCTGCTTCACAGCTATCAGCAATACTAACGACTGCTGCCTCTTTGCTTTGCGGGATTGGTCCAGGGTAGCGGAATTCTTCTTCCGTTACTTCTGGATTCCGTTCCTTCGCTTTCACATAGAAAAATTTCATCAAGGTCGTTCCATGGTGCTGTCGACAAATATCCACGACCATCTGAGGCATATGCTTTTCTTCCAACAGAATAGCTCCATCAATCACATGACCGAAAATAATTTGTTTACTGTCTGCCGGCAATAAGAAATTGTGAGGATTTTCCGCTCCTGCAGGTAGATTTTCTACAAAGAAATTAGCGTGTTTTAGTTTTCCGATATCATGATAATAGCAGGCTACACGAGTTAAGAGTGAATTTCCACCGATCTCTGCAACAGCATTAGCACTAAGATTCGCCACCATCATACTGTGATGATAGGTTCCGGGTGCTTCTTCCAGTAGTTGTTTCAATAAAGGATGATTGGGATTACTCAATTCATTCAAAACGATCACACTGTCATCCGTCAGCAATAGTTCAATGTACTGATGCAAGCCAATCGTTAACAACAAGGACAGGATACTTCCGGCCAAGCTACAAGCCAGCGTGATCCACGTCCGACTGTTTGAAAAGGCCATTCCCTGAAAAATAACCAAGATCAGGTTAAGTAGGAATGGGAAAATCACGATCCAAACAAGTGCCTTCGTGCCTTGATCGACGATTCTTCTTCGTGGAAGGATCGTTCCCATCAAACCAGAAAACAAATACGAGACCAGAATAATCGTTAAAATATTAGTTCCCATGGATTCATAAAAAATAAAGGTTGCTGTGACTACCTGAAAAACGGCTGCCAGAATCCCAAACCTGCGATTGATAAAGATATTCAATACAAGTGGCGCAAAGGCTGCTGGATAGAACAATGGGATAAAAGGAATCAATTCTGTTTGGAAAATCTCAAAGAATTTCATAACGACTACACTTAAAATCATGATACTCACATAAAACGTCAAATAGGTTTCACGACTTCCTCGGTCTTCCCACTGCTTAGCAAAATAACTCAGTACGACTATTTGCAAAATGATCCCTAAGACCATCGCAATAATTGGAAAGAACGAAGTATTTTGACTCGTCATTCCTAGTAAATTGAGCTTTTCGATCGCATTGGCATCGATCTGAGAACCTTCGCGAACAATGATCTCTCCTTGATAGATCATTACTGGCTGAACGGCATCCTTAGCCGCTTGCTGACGATCTTCTGTACTTCGCTCATTAAGGAAGGTATTGACCACGATTCCCTGTGTTAAAATCATTCGAATCAATTGTGATTGCGTAGAAGACAGTCCCAGCATCTCTACTTTATCCTCTGCTTCCTTACGTGCTTCAGCTAAATTAGCCTGACGGATCTGTTTAGTCATCTGTTCATCGATCAGATTCAAGCTTTCTGTTTTTACTTGATCTAGCTCTTCCTCGTTGAGGGTGAAAATCATTTGAAAGAAATTATTGCTGATTCGTTGATAAAAGCTTAAGTCATCCGAATCGATCTGTTCAAATTCTTTTTTTAGTAAAGCAATTTGTTCATCCAAGGTCATCGGCTGCGCATCCTCGTCATCCGAATCTGCTCTTTTTTTATTTTCAACTTCGACGTCTGTTTTAACTTTCGCAGTCAGACTGAATAGATGTTCAACAAGATTGTGCTGTTTGACTGCCATATCTTCCTGGTAGGTATATTCAGGAGTCACTGCTTCAGCAGCCAACTGTCTCTTTTGCTCTGTCGCAGAGGTATTCTCGATCGTTTTGTTTGCGCGAATACTCGCTTCTGCTACTTGTCCTTCCCGATAATCCACCGTGCGTTGCTGAACACTAGTAAAAACCAGTCCAACCATGGCGACAAAGAAAATGAAAAATACGATGGGAATAAAAAAACCATGTAGCCTCTCCTGTATTTTTCTTAAAGGTTGAATAATCATTCACTTTCCTCCTATCTGACAAAACTATCGAACATCTCGCAGATCTGCATGGTCATACGCTTGAATAATTTCAGCGACTACTGGATGTCGAACGACATCGCTTGCTTCAAATGAAGCAAAAGCAATGGCTTTGATCTTGCCTAACGTACGTTCCGCATGTATCAAACCACTGACAACCCCTCTAGGCAAATCGATTTGACTAGTGTCTCCATTGACAATCATTTTGGAATTGTAGCCTAAACGAGTCAGAAACATTTTCATTTGGGCGATCGTCGTATTCTGTGCTTCATCCAAGATCACAAAAGCATCATCCAGAGTTCGCCCACGCATGTAAGCAAGGGGTGCGATCTCGATTACTCCTCGTTCCATCAAACGGTTGGTATGTTCTGTTCCAAAAATTTGATACAAGGCATCGTAAACAGGTCTCAGATAAGGATCAACCTTTTCTTTCAGATCTCCTGGTAAAAAGCCAAGATTTTCCCCAGCTTCAACTGCCGGACGGGTCAAAATGATTCGTTTGACTTGTCCTTTTTTCAAAGCAGCGATCGCTAATACAACTGCTAAAAAGGTTTTCCCTGTCCCAGCAGGACCGATCCCAAAGGTCACATCATGCGAACTGATCGCATCCACATATTTTTTCTGTCCTGCATTTTTGACACGAATCGGTTTCCCGTTGCGGTCTTTGATGAGCTCCTCTTCATACATATCGATGAAGGCGCCTAATGTGCCCTTCGCTGACATTTTCAGAGCTGTCACGACATCAGGTGTATGGATTTGGATGCCTCGTTTGATCAATTCCCGCAAAGTATCGATCACAGCTGCCGCTTGCTCAACCCTCTCCTGTGTACCTTTGATCTGAATAATTTCGCCACGTGTGCGAATCACTGTCTGGGTCGTATCTTCAATTACATTTATATGCTTGTCGTGCGCTCCTAAAAGCATGTGCGCGTCGTCAGCTTCCGTTAGCTTTATTTCTAACGATGATTGATCTTCTGTCAAAAATTTCCGCTCCTTCTTTATCTGCATTCTTCTTAATAATACCACACTCTAAAGAAAAGAAAAATTGCTTCTGCTTATCTTCTTCGACCATCTTCAGACTAATTTAAAATTCACCGTCGAGAGCTCATTTTCTCAGGTCTTTCAAGTATCGATATTCAATGCGCAGAGATATTCAAAGGGGGAATTTTATTGAAAGGTGTCTGGGTCATACCAAGAAAATAGAACGGCAACTTACCCGTAGCTAAAAGCTAAGAAAAACAAAAAAAGTCGCAGACAATTGCTTGCCTGCGACGGATTCATTACGCTTTATTCAATAATTCTTTGACGATTGCATTGACTTGATTGCCGTCAGCTTTTCCTTTTACTTGAGGCATCACTGCACCCATGACTTTACCAAATTCTTTTGGTGAAGTCGCACCAGTCTTTTCAATCGCTGCAACAACAATCTGACGAATCTCTTCTTCAGTTAGCTGTGCAGGAAGATACTTTTCAACAATCGTAATTTCACCTTTGACTTTTTCTGCAAGATCTTGACGATCTGCTTTTTCGAATTCGGTCAAAGAATCGCGTCGTTGCTTCATCTCACGAGATAAAACTGTTAACTCTTCCTCTTCAGTCAAGTTACGACCGACCTTGATCTGTTCATTTTGCAACGATGCTTTCAACATGCGAATGACTTGCAAGGTCTCTTTCTCCTTTGCCTTCATCGCCGTCTTCATATCATCGTTCAATGTACTAAGTAGTGACACACTACCAGCTCCCATTTCTTTACAACTGATGAAAACTAATTAGAATTTCTTGCGTTTTCTAGCTGCTTCAGATTTTTTCTTACGTTTCACGCTTGGTTTCTCATAAAATTCACGTTTACGTGATTCTTGTAACGTACCTGCTTTTGAAACGGAACGTTTGAAGCGACGAAGAGCATCATCAAGAGATTCGTTTTTACGAACGACTGTTTTTGACATGTAAATTCCCTCCCTCCGAGCCTAAAAAGTAACCGTTTTTGTTATTGAAATAAACTATTCCACAACAATACTGTCCTTTGAAAATTATAGCTAAGTACAGAAAGGGTGTCAAGTCGTTCCAGGAAAAACTTCCTATAAAACTAATTTTTCGTTCGTCTTTACCGTCTACTTGACTAGAAAAAAAACTGAAAGATTCGTACTAGACATAAGATTTCTAAGACGTTTCATGTTCAGATCGATCGAATTGTAAACAACAATTTTTTTCTGAATCTTCATGAAAATAAAAATTCAGGCTCCTTTTACGAAACCTGACACTCTTCACATCGACCTAAAATCTCAAAACGATGCCCTTCTATTTTACATCCTGGTAGCTGATCCTGAAAGAAATCCATCGGGCATAGAGACAGTTCCTTGGTTTTCCCACAAACGGTACAGATAAAGTGATGATGATGGTGTTCCATGCCATGCGTGCAGCAGTGGAAACGAAACTTCATCTCTCCATTTAACTCAGTCTCTTCTAAAATACCGATTTCCGAAAAATCATGGAGATTACGATAAATCGTATCGTAGCTTACTCCTGGGTATTCTTCTGACATAAATTGATGTAATTCTCTTGCTGGAACGTAACGGTTACATTTGGCTAAGTAGCTAATCATCGCTTCTCTTTTTTTTGTATATTTCAGACCATTTTCTTTCAATGTCTGCAAAGCTTGTTCAATGGATGATTGTCTTTCCATGCGAATCTCCTCCAAATCGGAGCCCTTCCGATTGTTTTTACTGAGTGTATGGTATAATAAGATCAACTAAATTGCAAGTGAGGGGTAATTTTATGACACAAGAAAAAAAAGAAGCAACCGTAACGTTTTTCGTCATTTCTGATTCAGCCGGAGAAACAGCGACCAAATTAGCACAAGCAACGATGGCCCAATATCCATCTGTAGACTTTGAATTGTTCCGCCGCACATTTATTACGACTAGAAGCGCCTTATTGCAAACACTAGCAGATGCCAAAAAACACAACGCGATCATTTTACATACACTGATCAGTGACAATCTTGTGGAACTGACTGATGAATTTTGTGACGAAAGTGGCTTGTACCACTTGGATGTTTTAACTCCACCAGTCACTGAGGTTGAGCGTCGGACTGGAGTCGCTCCAAGCCGTGAGCCAGGTGCTCTTCATCACCTGAACAAAAACTACTTTAAACGAATCAAAGCGATGGAATTCGCCGTGAAATACGATGATGGGAAAGACCCGCGTGGATTTTTAAAAGCAGACGTTGTCTTGTTAGGCGTTTCTCGTACCTCCAAAACACCGTTGAGTCTGTTTTTGGCAAATAAAAATCTTAAGGTTGCCAATCTTCCGCTTGTTCCACAAGCACATATTCCTAAGCAATTATTTGAAATCGATCCGAAAAAAATCGTTGGTTTGACAAACGATCCTGATGTCTTGAACAGTATTCGTAAAGAGCGGATGATCGCCTACGGTCTAAATCCGGATACGGCTTACTCAGATATCGATAAGATTCGTGAAGAACTGGACTTTGCCCACGATTTGTATGAAAAACTTGGCTGTGAAGTGATCAATGTTGCCTCTCTTTCTATTGAAGAGACGGCCTCAATGATTTTAAACGCTCTTGATTTAGAGGATCACAGCTACTACATTACAGATGTAGAAGACCTTTAAGCAGAAAAAAATGATAGTCACTTTCACTCACGATGGACTTTGAATCATTTTTCTTAAAAGCAAGTAGCCTATCAAACTGGTGATGGTGTATAACAAAAATTGAAAGCAAGCGGATATCATGAACTGATGATCCGCTTGCTTTTTATTGTCTTTGAATTTGGTTTCGACTAGGGATATCTGCTAAGCGATACGGTGTGATTTGATAGACATCATTTAGCCAGTTGTGGTAAAGCAAATGGGCATTGCTTCGCCAACAATTGGTCACTTGTAGCTGTGAGTTCTTCTCAAAATAATTCACGGGTTGCGCCGTATCCAGACCTTTCTGTTGGTCTCTCAAATACTCATCCTTCAAGGTCTCGGTGTCGTATTCAAAATGTCCGAGAAGGAAAATATTGTGCTGATCATTTGAAATCAATATCGTCGCACCAATCTCTTCATTAGCAGCTACGATCTGTAAAAGATCTGCATTGATCTGGCTTTCATCAATACCAGTGTAACGAGATTGCGGTCCCAAGAAGACATCATCGAAGCCACGGAACAAACGATGCTGAATTTGGAGTCTCTGAGAATAGATACCAAATAGCTTTTCTTCATATTGGATTTTTTCAATGCCATAATGATGGTACAAACCAGCCTGTGCCCCCCAGCAAATATGAATCACAGAAGTCGTATTGGTCTGACTCCAATCCATAACTTGTGTGAGCTCCAACCAATAATCGACTTCTTCAAAAGGAAGCTTTTCAATCGGCGCTCCCGTAATGATCATGCCATCGTAGCAATCGTCTTTTATTTCTTCAAAATCGACATAGAATTTAGAAAGATGGCTGGGACTAATATTTTTATGCTCATGAGAAACTAGCTTTAAAAAATCAACATCGATTTGCAGTGGACTTTGACTGATCAAACGCAGCAGCTGAATCTCAGTGTCGATTTTATTAGGCATCAAATTTAAGATCAACAAGCGCAATGGACGAATGTCCTGATGACGGGCACGTTTTTCTTCAATCGCAAAAATATCTTCCGTTTCAAGTACAGATTTTGCCGGAAAATCCTGTGGCAGCTTAATCGGCATAGTATCTCCCTCCAATCTTTTTTATCTTCAATGCCAAAACGTAGTTGTTCATTGACTCCTCTCCTTTTTTATTTTATAGAATAAAAAAAGCCGCACCCTTTCCATTACAGAAAGGACGCGACTTTACATGCGTGTTACCACCTTTTTTTGCCGTTTTCTCACAAAAACAGCCTCTACCAGTACTATCATACTGAGAAGCTATAACGGGCTCACCCGACGATCACTCTTCGCAATCATTCGCTCAAAGACCATCTTCCAAACCGATTCCTTGCTTCTTTCCACCAAACGAAGCTCTCTAGAAAATTCCTCAGTCTGTACTCTTCTTTTCAAAGCATTGCTATTTCAATACATCTTTAAGTATACCTTGTTACCCTTGTTTGTCAATTGCTTCTTCTTAAAATTAAAAAACTTGAACGCCTTCACGATCGATCGACAAATGTTCAACTTGTGCTCTTGAATCTAAGGCATGAAGAAGTTTCATAATCGTCTCGGTCTTCTCTTCTGGAGCAAGGATCAATACAGTGGGACCGGCACCACTCAAGAAACAACCATAAGCCGCTTCTTCCTTACAAACTTGACGAATCGCAGCTAAATGAGGGACGAACTTGCCACGATATTTTTCATGCCAACGATCCTCCTGCATCATCTTGCCTGCTAGTGGCAGATTGCCATTCAAGACAGCAGCGATCATCACATTGGCGATCGCACTGGCTTCCACTGCTTCTTTATATGAAAAAGACTCAGGTAAGACCCCGCGACTCTCACTTGTCAAAAGCTCAGTGTTAGGAATAAAAGCGATGATGTCACATTCAGGAAAATAATGTTTCACATGACTGACACTATTTTCTGTTTTTTCAGAAAAATGACAGGCTACGACAAAATCTCCACAGATCGCAGGAGCAACATTATCAGGATGCCCTTCGATCCGAGTCGCGATCTCTACTTTTTTATTTTGAGAAAGATTCAGATTCCCTAAACGATTGGCTAGTTCGATACCGGCAACGATCACCGAAGAACTGCTTCCTAAACCACGTGTCAGCGGAATAGTTGAAGTCATTTTTAATTTTTTAGGTGTCAGAGAAGGTGCAACATCCAAAGCTGTTTGGATCAATAAATTGCTTTTGTCTGAAGGAATGTCTTCTCCCAGAGAATGAATGATTTCCCATTCTTCCGTATCTTCTAAAATTTCTACAGATAAATACATAGACAAGGCAATACCACAGGAATCAAATCCTGGACCTAAATTCGCACTTGTTGCTGGAACTCGTATTTTCATCTCTATGCCTCCATGACCTTCATTCTTCGTTCTAATGTTCCGTGCTTAACAAAGACTGCTTCCGCGGCCTCCATCTGCAGACGATTGATGTTGCTGGTCAAGACAACGATCCGTTTTCTGTTTTCTTGAGTTTCTTCTGCTGAGTCGATGACATCCACTTCAACTGCAGCCAGTAATTCCGTGATTTCTTCCACTGTAACTGTTGATTCAAAAGAACCTGCTAGATAATAGGTTGCCATGTCCTTTTCCGGAGGTGTCAACTGTAATGGTTTACGATACTCATTAAATTGAGGTCCAGTGATCCCTGCATGGATATTCTCCGCGATCACTGTTACATCAGAGATTACACTGGTAGCTGTCGGCAGTGAGCCCGCACCTGGTCCGTAAAACATTGATTGACCAATCCCCGTGCTATTGATGAAAACGCCATTGTATTCATACTTGATCGACGCCAACGGATGACTTTTAGAGACTAGTGCAGGAGCGACAGAAACATGGACCGTGTCCTCTGTTTTAACGGATTCTCCAATCAACTTGATTTCATAACCAAATTTTTGTGCTTGTAAAACATCCTTAATCGACAATCCGCGAATTCCTTGAATCTCCATATCAGCCAATGAAACATCCATTCCATAAGCAAATTGGGTCAATATGATCATTTTGTAGGCCGCATCGATCCCATCCACGTCATTCGTTGGATCTGATTCTGCAAAGCCCAGTTTTTGTGCTTCTGACAAGGCTTCATCGTAAGAGGTACCCTCTTCCAACATTTTAGTCAGCATATAGTTCGTCGTTCCGTTGACAATGCCACGAATATTTGTGATCTCATCTGCCAAATAATTTGCTGTTAAGGTACGAAGGATCGGAATTCCTCCTGCAACGCTCGCTTCATAAAAAAGTGAGACTTGATTTTTTTTCGCGATCTCCACCAATTCTACACCATGCTGTGCAATCAAATCTTTATTAGCAGTTACCACATGCTTTCCCTTTTCTAAAGCAGCAGCAATAAATTGTCTAGCGGGATCGACTTTACCAATCAGTTCAATCACGATCTCAATCGAAGAGTCTTCGATAATGTCTGTTAATTCTGTTGTTAGTTCCAAGCCATAATCTTCTGCAAATTGTTTTTTATCTTCTGTTGGACGCACAAGAGCTTTGACAATAGAGATCGTAACACCTGTCTGCTCCTTGATTTTCTCCTGTTGGGCTGCAAGAACCTTGACTGCACCGCTTCCAACAACGCCCAATCCTAAAATACCTACTCGTAATTGCTTTTCCATGAATACTCCTAACTGAAAGAGTCATTAAAACACTTTCATTTTTTTCTCATAATTTTCTACTAGCATACCAAATATTGATCAAAAAAAAAAGACTTTCGCAAACGAAAGCCTTCTTTGTTTCACAAATGGTGGATATGGCGAAAGGTTTGTTCCAAAATATCTAAAACATGCTGGTCATCTAAGCTATATAAAATCGTTTTTCCCTCACGTCGCGACTTGACGACATTGTTTTCTCTCAATAATTTCAGCTGATGTGAAACAGCTGACTGTTCCATTCCGACTGATTCCGCAATGGAGGTCACATTTCTTTCACCGCTTTTTAGCGAAAGAACGATTTTTAACCTTGTGACATCACTCAATACTTTGAAAACTTGACTGACACCTTCAATTTCCTGGATCGTTGGATTTTCCATAGTTACCTCCCTTTTTCACTGGCTGCTTTCTGCCGTCTGATAAGTCAAAAAAACTAGAACAAGAATCAGAATGATTGTTGTCCCAGATTATTTTCATGCTCGATGCAGCCATTCTGAAACTACCTTTTGCTTAGTATACTACTAAGCGCCAGTTATTTCATTGATTGCCGCTTCCAGACTATTGATTTTTTGCGTAGTTTCTTCGTCACTGTTTGCTTTCACACCAATGTAGAATTTGATTTTTGGTTCTGTTCCAGAAGGTCGAACAGCAATCCAGCTTCCATCTTCTAATACATATTTCAATACATCAGATGGTGGTGTATCCAATGACTCAGTGGATCCGTCAGCTTGTTGTCGAGTCAACAGCTTGAAGTCTTCTGTTTGAACGACTTTCATTCCTGCAAAATCTGTAGGAGCTTTCTCGCGGAAAGTCTTCATCAAGGCAGCGATCTGGGCTGCTCCTTCTTGACCACTCATGGTGACTGAAATTGTTTTCTCTGCAAAGTAACCAAACTCTTCGAAGATTTCCTGTAGAGCATCATACACTGTTTTTCCTTCTTTTTTGTAGTAAGCAGCTACTTCTGCAAATAGAACAAGCGCTTGAATCGCATCCTTGTCACGTACGAAAGGTTTTACTAGATAACCGTAACTTTCTTCAAAGCCAAACATGAAGGTATACGAATGATCTTCTTCAAACTGCTGGATTTTTTCCGCAATAAATTTGAAACCTGTTAGTACATTGAACATCTTCGCTCCGTAGCTTTCCGCAACTGCTGTTGGTAGTTCACTAGAAACGATCGATTTCAAAACAGCGGCATTTTCTGGCAGTGTACCGGCTTGTTTATGAGCTTCCAGAATATAGCGGATCAAGATCGCGCCAATCTGATTCCCAGACAGAACTTGGTATTCACCGCTCGGCAAACGAACAGCTGCTCCTAGACGGTCTGCGTCCGGATCTGTTGCAATCAGTAAATCTGCCCCTTCTTTTTCACCCAAGCGAATCGCATATTCAAAGGCAGAATGCTCTTCTGGATTTGGTGATTTAACTGTGCTGAAATTTGGATCTGCTACTGCCTGCTCTGGTTCGATAATGAATTGCTTGAAACCAGCTTGTGTCAATGCTTTTTCTCCGAGCATCTTACCAGTACCATGCAATGGCGTATAAACCAATTTAAGGCTATCACCCATCTCATCAATCAATTCTTGATTGATCGTCACTTCTTTGATTTCTTTTAGATAAGCGTTATCGATTTCTTCACCGATGACATTGATTAAGCCACTGTGTTTGGCTTCTTCTTCTGAAAGTACGGGTACTTCCAAGGGATTTTCTACTTCACGGACAAAGGCTGTCAGTGCATCTGCATCTGCAGGTGGCATTTGTCCACCGTCTTCACCGTAGACTTTATAGCCATTATAATTAGATGGATTGTGAGAAGCTGTGATCATGATTCCAGTAAATGTTTTTAGGTAGCGAACAGCAAAAGACAATTCTGGTGTTGGACGTAAACTTTCAAACACATACGCAGGAATGTCATGTTTTGCCAATGTTTTGGCTGCTTCCATTGCAAACTCTGGTGAAAAATGACGAGAATCGTAAGCGATCGCTACACCCCGGCGACGAGTTTCCGGATCTTGCTTGTCCATGAAACGTGCCAGTCCTTCAGTCGCTTGACGAATCGTATAGACATTCATCCGATTGATTCCTGGTCCAAGAACACCTCGCATGCCAGCTGTACCAAATTCTAAAGGAGCATAGAAAGAGTCTTCCAGTTCACTGACATTTCCTTCTAAGTCCTGCAGTTGTTTTGTTAGATCGCCTTCCAGGCTCTGATGGTTCTTCCATTGTTCATAAGTTTTTTCCCAAGACATACAAAAGCACCTCTTCCAAATTAATTTTTCATTATAAGTATATCATTATTAATAAGTGACTGAAAGCCTTGTCAGACGATTCATTCAAAAAAACAGAATGTTATTTGAAAAACATTTTTTCACTGTTTTTTCAGATAACATCCTCCTGAATCATTCATAGATTTTTATACAGGGACATTTTTATCAAAAAATTAGGCGAAGCTGAAATGTTTCTTTCTTTTTTACAAATCGATTAGATTCCTTCCTAACGGAAGAAAAGAAAAGTTCATT
>NZ_JBSMVT010000039.1:0-16011 GCF_053760925.1 Enterococcus olivae | reverse complement strand
AATAATGGCAGGCCACTGATATAATAAGATATATCAGTGGCCTTATCTTCCGCATTGACCGGTTTTATCTCCCGCACTCGCTGGCTCTAAATTCCGCATGAGTGGCTCAAACTGTCCGCAATACTCACTATAAAACAGTCCTCAAGAAGAATATAATTTCCATCTGTTGAAAATCCATAAATTGTAGAATTTTCAATAAGATTATTAGTAAAGCTTCCCTTTAATTCCAAGATAATCTTTTCTGGATTATAGTTTAGTTGTCCAAAAATTCCATCAGATATTGACATATCATTAACATACCATACTCCTTCAATTACAAAGCGTTCTAGCATATTTGAATTTTTATTATACAAATTAGTACGAGTCATGGATGTGCATTCCTTTCAACATAATATAATGTTTGTTTTCTCTCACCTTGAGTGATTTTTTTAACAATTCTTTGGAAATAAAATGACACCTCGATTGAAGTGTCAAATATAGTGATTGTTCTTAATTATTATTTTTTGACTTTCATTTGAACTATTTTTCCTCTATTGTCAATTAATTTTTCTAAAGGAATTCCCAACAGTTCAGATAGAATATCATTAGGTAAACTAATTCCGTATTGTTGATTTAAAAGTTGAGATAATGAATACTGACCAATAATCTCTGCTTGTACTAATAATTCAAAAGCTTGCTTCATAACTGTTGGTTTTGGTAATAAATGAATTGAATCAAAAGGTTCTGATCTTCTCCAACCGCGTTCACTCATTCTTTTTTGTAGACGAACATATTGTTCAGAAGTAATTAAGCCTAAACTTTTTGAACGATATACCATGCTTGCTGCAGATACTTTCCACTTAGTCTTTAAATTTAAATATGCATCTAAATCATCTTCATAACCTTTTATGTCTTTGGAAAAACTTTCGGAAGGTAATAAGAAATTGGATGCAAAAATATTTGCTTGTTTTTCCATTTCTCTATATTCCTGAGGACCTAATTCCTGAGGATTTATAGTTTTGGAATGAAGAGCCCAATGAGCTAATTCATGAGCTAAACTAAATTGTTGTCTATAAAAAGAGTTATTATCTTGATCAATCAGAATACAGTAATAATCTTTGCCATTAACCTTAGTTTGACTACCAAACGCATCCACTTTTTCTGAATTAGAGTTAATAGATGCTATTTGAAATCCATTTACTTCTAGTAAATGGAGAATATTAGGGATTGGTTCTAAATCCAAATCCCATTCGACTCGTAGTTTACTTGCAGCCTTGATAGGATCTTCGGGGAGTTCGATATCCTTTAAAATCGGAAAATCTACATACCCTTCAAAAAAATTTGCAAGAACAGCTAAATATTTTTTTAACAGTTCACTTGGTTTTTTTTCAGATTGAGTAGAGGACAATCTACTCCGATAAAAAGTTCCTAAATCATTGTAGGAAAAAGCATCATTTTGTTGAAAAAAATTTAAGGGAAATCCTAATTCAAAAACTAATTTTTGATAATTTTTTGGACTAGGTTGAGCATCATTTTTTTCATATTTTGAAATCATTTGTTTAGAAATATCTACTTTTTCTGCCAGTTGAGGTATAGACAATTGTCTAAAACGACGTGCTTCTCTTAAACGTTCTCCATTAAAGGGCATAGACATTATATTTCACACTCTCTATTTTGTTTATTCTTTTGTAATTTCTCTATTTTTTAATTTAACTAAAGGTTGCTCCAGTTCAACTGGATGAATCCCTTCATCTTCCATATTATTATCGCCAAAGTAAGAAGTATTTAACATATAAGAAACATCTGTTTCAGTCGATAATTCAAAATTTTTAGTATACTCTTGTACTAATGCTGCAATTGCTTCACTTTCATGATAAGATACATTGATCATGATAACTTTTTTTACGTGTTCAGCATCTCTTCCAATCATTTTTTCTATGTCTTTTTGACGTCGTTGATCCTCTTTGGCAGTTTCATCTTCTGGGAAAGTGAAAAGTTCAACATTTTCACCATCTAAAGGTAATAACTCTAAGTTTTTTAGAAGGAAACTAAATGAGTAGTGGGTACTAGTTCCTTTTTTTAAGTATTTTCTTTTTACTTGTGACAATGTTTTGTCAGTAAATAACAAATATAAATTACCTGTGGAACGATTGAATACTGGGTCAATTTGCCAAAGCTTAGTTCTTTGTATATGAAAAACTTCAATATCCTCAAATTTTTCAAAGTAATCATCTAAAAAATCACTACGTCTAGCCCAAACGTTGAAAAAAATACCATTTTTATTTGATTTAGAGATAGAACCTTCAAAATCATCAATAACGTCAATTTCAGTAATAGACATTGCTTGAAGAATTCCCTTGATTATGTCTTGTTCTTTAATCGTAGCAGCCGCTAAATTCATAAATAAAGTCACTCCTAACTATTAGTATAAAATGAATATACCACTTTAGGTTGACTTTTTCAAGGTGTTTTCCGACTTAAATGGACATTAATTTATATTTATCCATTTTTTGTCTCTTGTTTTGTTGGTTTAAACAGTTGAAACTGAAGAACTTGATGAAATTAGACAAATAATTTTGTATTTATTTTCTATCTATCAAACTTTTATCTTTGGTGTTAATTGGTGACAATTGTATCTATTCCTATAATCTTGATATCAACAGATTTGAATAGAAGTTAAAGGATAGAATCAATTACTGTTCGTTCCCAGTAATTTAATCTAAAATTTGAGAGCCTATGTCACTAATAGTAGTAAAACTCCACGAGATTAATACATCATTGACATAATCTCACTTCATTTAGGGTAGACCTATACATGAAATAACCAAAAGGGTATACTCAAAATATAAGAAAATAACGAGGTGAAGAAAATGACTGAAAAAGCACAAAATAATGATGAAATCATTGAAAAGGCGAAAGACTTTTTTAGAGAAGTAATTGCTAAGAATCATATTAAAAATACGGAAAAGTTAAAAAACATAAACAACTTTAACGTGAATCCATTTCTGAACAAGTATTTAGCAAATTATCTAACAGGGAACGACGATCCCGAAAGTATCTCGAAGGCATTAATATATCCAAGAGTTTTAGGTACTTCAATTAATACCTCATTTGGTTCCAATCTTCAAAAATTTATCAACACAACTCTGGAAGGTTATGGCTCTACTACGACTGGAATGGACATAGAGTTTATTGATAAAATAGATGGGAGAAAAAAATATTGTCAAATTAAAGCTGGCCCTCAAACCATTAATTATGACGATGTGACTACAATTCAAAATCATTTCAAATCAGCAATCAATTTAGGCCGTACTAATAATATTCCTATCGCTAACATGGACTGTGTTGTAGGCGTTTTTTATGGTGAGGACAGTGAATTAAGTGCCTTTTATAGAACATTAGCAGAGGACTATACAGTCTTAGCAGGAAAAGATTTCTGGCATCATTTAACTGGTGATGAAGATTTTTATCAAAAGTTAACCGATGGTATTGGAGATATAGCTAATGAATTTGATAGTACTGAGCTACTTGACGAAACTATTAAAGCCTTGGCAGAAGAACTAAGGAACATTGAAGTAATTGAAGAATAATTAAAAACTAGTACACTAAGTGGTACTAGTTTTAATCTTTTAAAATTGATTCAAATATTCTACTACAGACTTTCCAATTGCTTCAGCAAGATTTACTGGGACAGCATTTCCAATTTGTTTATATTGGTTGTTTGTGCTTCCAGCAAACTCCCAATCATCTGGAAAACTCTGTATTCTTGCATATTCTCTTACAGTGAATGGACGAGTTTCATCAGGATGACAGCGTTCGGTTTGTTTTTGTGCGGGAGAAGTAGTTAATGTTAGGGAAGGTTCGTCCCAAGATAAGCGTCTAGCCATTCCTCTTCGACCACCGCCAGAGTTATATGAAGCACCCATATAACTTTTAGCAACACTTTCAGGCAAGTTAATCCAACAACCTCCAGGAGGTACTAAGTTAAGAACCTCTATTTTAGAAGCAGGATAAGAAGCTCCGCTACTGTTCGGAACATCTTTTAATGCATCCTTCAGAACAGGTTGATACATGTATTCTTTAGGAAATTTAAAAGAGTATTGTTGTTGTTCAAAAAGGTCATTTCTGATTCCAACGATGACAATACGTTCTCTTTTTTGTGCAACTCCATAATTCCAAGCGTTCAGTATATTCCAAAACACTTGGTAACCTGACTCCTCGAAAATTTCGATCATTGTTTCTAATGTACGTCCGTTGTCATGATTCAAGAGGCCTTTTACATTTTCTGCTATAAACATTTTAGGTTGTAGTTGTACTAAAAGTTGTGAATAGGGATGAAACAGAGTACCTCTAGTATCATCCAAGCCTCGACGTAAGCCAGCATAACTAAAACTTTGACATGGATAGCCACCAGACAAGACGTCTAGGTCTCCTTTAAATGTAAATTGTTCATGATTAAAGATGCCATTTTTAGCAATAATATTAATATCTCCTTCAATCACATTCCAATTAGGACGGTTTAATTTTAAAGTACTACATGCCGTAGAATCTATTTCAATATCTGCAACAGAATTGAATCCGGCATTTTCTAATCCCAACGATAGACCCCCAGCACCTGCAAATGTTTCTACAAGTGTATACCCACGTTTGGGAACAGTGTCCTGAATATCAATAAATTCATCTAGCTTGTAATCAAACCTGTTTATTGAATCGTCATTAAATAATTCCAGCTGTTTATTATTCGTTAATTGTTTTGTTGCAATAGTATCAGTCATCGTATCACCTAATTCTTCTTTAAGTATTTCTGTATAGGATAGTCCTAACTCATTTGTAAGTTTGACGACATTGGTTTTTAAAGGAGAAAAATCCTCGGATAACATTTGAGATAATTGACTCTTACTCATTTGTAATCGTTCCGCTAGTTCTGTTTGGGTTTTTATGTTTTTTTGCTTCATAGCTGATAGAACTATTTCTTTATCAATAATCAAAGAACCCGCCTCCTTGTTTAAAATAATTTGAACAACCCAATTATAGCGAACCATATTTTTATCGTCAACATAAATATACGCAAAAATTGACTATTATTTTTATTTTATTGTTCTCTTTTAAATACTTAGCTAAAATTAAATAATACAAATTCACTTGCCCATAATGGTGTAATGTCGTTTCTTTGAGCGGCTAAAGGGAAGACACTGATTCCGTCGAAAAGGTTACCTAGTGTTAGATGCATTATTGTTGTCAACTCCGTAATACAAAAAAGATATCTCAATTAAGAGATACCTTAATTTTGTTATTTTAAATTGTATGAATTATGAAAAATAAGTAGATTGAATGAACGAAATATACTACCTAATTAGAACACATTTTTAGAACACACTTCATTCAAATCTATTCAGATTCATTAAAACAGAAAACATAGAAATGTTTATTTATCAAGGTTATTCAAGACTATTCAAAGTTTCAAATATAAAACCAGGTCTTAAAAAAGCTCGTAAAGCATCTCAATTCTCTAAGCGTTAAAAACAGCTTCATATCAGTACTTTCAGGCGTTTCGCAATTCATTTTGCGAAGCGTCTTTTTTTGAGTTGACACCATTGTTGACACCATTCCGGTCTGCATCTTTTTGAGACAATTTGCGATAGGCAATTTCACCAATGGGTATTTGAATGACGTTTGGTGTGTTTACATAGGTCCTCGTGATGTTGGTATCGCTGTGAGTCAATGCTTCAGAAATCTGTTCTAGAGCGACACCAGCTTGTTTGGCTAAAGTTGCCCCAGTATGCCGTAACTTGTGTGGAGTCGCATGGGTAAGGTGTTTATGTCGTCGCTCAATGGACTTCATACGGTAGTTCAAATAATCTGTATGAAGCCTTTGATTGATATTCCCTTTATCATCAAAGAAGGTAAAGAGTAGCTGTTCTTCGGTTTGTTCGATTTCAAATTGAGCTAGTTCTTCTTTTTGTTGGACTTTCCACTGTTGAAGTAATTGCTTTAGCTCATTTGGAATATGGAAGATTGTCGTTTTATTCCCTTTTGTGCTTTTTTCATTGCCAAATTTATCCAAGGCTTTACCAATCGTAATCTGGGAAGTAGTGAAATTCACGTTCTTCCATTTGATGGCGTAAGTTTCTGATTTTCGATCAGATAAAAAGAAGGTAGTTAGAAATAATACATAGTCTTGTAAAGTTAGTTGTCCACTTTCGTAATCACTTTGGACGGCAGTTAGCCATTCTTGAAGTTGTTCAAAGGAAAGGTATAAATCTTCTTCTTTCTTAGCTTCTTGTAATTGGTTTTTCTTAGTAGCGTTAATCCGTTTAAGCGATTTTTCTAGTTTATTCCGTTCAATGTATTCAAGCTCTTCCGCCCAATCGAAAATAGAATTAACGTAGCTACGTAGTATTTTGAAGTTTGCGTATTCGGCAGCCTTTTGCGTCATGATTTTTAAAACAAAGGCTTTGTTTTGATTCAGATAGTTCAATGTGTATTTTCCGAACATGGGTAAGATGTGAAGTCGAAAAATATCTTTTGTATTCGCGATTGTGACAGGTGTGGGAGACTTCGTGTTTCGAGAAGTTAAGCCAGCTGTATAAGCATCAATCCAGATATCTTCATAGAAATCTTTGAACAGTGCTTCGCCACCCAGTTCAAAAGCGTTCTTTTCTTTGTTTTCCCGTAGCTCTTTAATCTTGGCATAAAAATCAATTTCTGCTTCTTTTGCCGCCTTTCTAGTTTTGAAAGTTTTGGAATAAAGTTTGTTTACACCTATCATCTCTTGGATATCTTGTGGATAGTAAAGACGTAAACGGTAAGTCTCATTTTCTGTTTTGCTAATTGCCATAGTATTTCCCTCCGAGTTTGCGAGCCGAAATCAAATACTATATATGGAGTATAACGATGTCGGAATTATTTTGCTAGGCTTGTCAGCCATTGATCAATGGCGATACGGTCAAATCTATTTGATCCGTGGATTTGAATAAGGGGTAAGCCCTCTTTAATCCAGCCATCTAACGTATTATTGGAAACCTGTAGATAGTTACAAGTCTGCTTCTTATTCATATAGCGGTGTTGCAGGTTTTCCTGTGTCTTAATTTTTTCGATTTCAGTTGTGATTAAATCAGATAGTTGAGTAGAAATGATACCCATCTGATCATCACTGAGTAAAATTTTCATTTCGGTCATATTCTCACTTCCTTTGAATTTTGCGTAGGGAATAATGAATTATTTTTTATCTTGGTATAGCGAACAGTGCTTTCTTGAAAATCCATCACTTGTTCTGGAGTTCCACCTTCATTTATCGCACTGTAAAATATTGGACGTCTTGCGAGATACTCATTGGTATAAAGTACGTCTTTGTTTGTGGTATCAAAAGGTTGATCTACGAGTTGTTTTGTGACGTTGGGCACTTTGAGGTTGCGCGAATTGAAGAACGCTTTTTTCTTATGCTCTTTCATATCCAAGTCCTTATCGAAGTACTTGCTGATATAGCGTCCACGGTTTTCGATACTATCTACATCAATCTTGTTGATTTTGACAAATCCATGTCCCCAGATGGTAGTAAGGCGATTGATAGAGATAAAAGGAAAGTCAAACAGGATGATGTGGTAATGGATGGCGCCTCGTTCTTGTTTTTCCCACGTGGCAAGGTATTTCAGGTTTGCTTTTTTTGTATGATAGAGTTCGTAGTTTAGTCGCTTGATAAATTTTTTAAATTCATTATTCGCATAGGCAATGTCTTGAATGTTTTCTCTGAAAGTGAGAGTTAAAAATTTTGTCTGATTGTCAAAGTTCATATCCACGAGTCGGGCAATTTCAAAGCGCATATTTTGATAGTATTTTTGTTTTCGTTTTAAGCTGTCGTATTGCCCCTGAGCAGATAGGTCATCATAGTTTTTTCTTTTTTCAGTAGTTGGATTCTCTTCTTCATAAAGCCAGGCTAATTCTTTTTTTCGTTTTGGGTTGGTTTCATTTTTGTCTGCTTTTTGTTTAGGAGTAATGATTGCTTCATAATCATAAATTTCAAGGTACGTGGGAGTTTCAATGATTTTCTGATTATAAGCTTTCAAAAATCATCACTCCTTATAATTCTTTCGTCGGAACTATTTTGAGTGTAGCACAAATGACTTTTTTTAGTTGTCTAGCTTAATTTTACAATCGGCGAAATAAAAAGCAAAAAAACCTGTGAAAAATATTTTTTGTAGGTTTTTTTGCTCATTCATGATGTTTTCTGAGTAAGTATTGAATAGTAGTGTCTTTCTCAGCAATACATGAGATATTTTCTCAATCCACTATTTCTCACATTGATGAGGGTAGCCTGATTGATCCTGTATTAGAAAGATAGATTCTACAAGAAAAATTTGCCCCATTAATGGATTTTCTCCAGAGAGAGTAAAAGGTTTCTGGAGGATAAAAAAGGGAGCAACGCCCTGTGTAATGATAGAATGGTTCGCTTTTTTTATTAGACAAAGATTTTCTGCAAATGCTATTAAAAAGCAAAGAACTTGCGGAATCACTCATTTTTTTCATGATGGACTGAAATTATCGACCGATAGATGGATCTGCTTTGCTTATAATAAGCTTATCACCAAATGAAGGAGGAATGTCTCATGAAATGGTATCAACTATCAATCACGGACATTATGAAACAACTAAATACAACCAGTACAGGATTAAACTTGGAAGAAAGAAACGAACGTTTGAAAACAGATGGTTTCAATAAAATCAAAGAGAAAGAACAGTTAAAAACTTGGCAAAAATTGCTAAAGCATTTTAAGGATCTGCTAATGATTGTTTTGATAGTCGCAGCTGTTTTAAAATTTATCACAGGAGAGTATGTCGAAGGGAGCATCATCTTTTTAGTGGTCATTGTTAATGGCTTAGTCGGCTATTGGCAAGAACGTAAAGCAGAAGAATCTTTGGATGGTTTAAAGCAAATGATGGGACAAGAAGCGGTTATTTTGATTGCAGGAGCCAAGCAGACCGTAGCTTCAGAACAATTAGTCACAGGAGATATTGTTAGCTTAAAGGCTGGGGATATCGTACCAGCAGATATTCGTTTGATGGACGCACACAGCTTGTTGATTGAAGAATCCATTTTGACTGGTGAATCTGAAGCAGCTGAGAAAAATACCGATCTATTGATGAAGAATTTGCCGGCGGGGGATCAAAAGAATATGGCTTTTTCGGGAACACTTGTACAAACTGGATCGGCTACAGGCATTGTTGTTGAAACGGGCGATACAACTGAAATTGGTAAGATTAATCAAGCCTTGCAGTCCGTTCAGACGCAAACGACACCGCTTGTAAAAAAGATGCACCAATTGAACCAACAAATTTTTCGTGGAATTATGGGATTGATCGTTTTCTTATTGTTCTTTACAACTTTCCGCTATGGAATGGATTGGCACCTGCTGTTTTCAGCTATGATTGCCTTGATCGTTGCGATGATCCCAGAAGGACTTCCAGCCGTTCTAACAATGATCTTGTCCATGGGCGTAAAAGAGATGGCTGATGAGAATGCAATCATTAAGAGTATGCCATCCGTTGAAACATTGGGTTCAATGACGGTAATCTGTTCAGATAAAACTGGAACATTAACTGAAAATAAAATGAAAGTTGTGAATGTGGAAACACAACAACCAGAGACTCTTTTAGAAATCATGAACAATTGTCAGGAATTAAAATTGACTAACAATCAAGACATCTCAGAGCTAAAAGGCAATCCAACTGAATTGGCATTGTTGCATTATGTAGAAGAGCAAACAGAGCAACTCGTCCTAAAAAAAGTAAAAAATAAACTTCCTTTCAGCTCAAGCTATAAGTATATGGCCACGCTTCACTCCGAAGAAGACCAGTCGGTTATTTTTATCAAAGGAGCACCAGAAGTGTTGTTGTCCAAAGCAAGTTTGACAAACGAAGAAAAGAAACGCTGGCAAGAAGTAGCTTCACAATTTGCACAGCAAGGACAGCGGGTATTGGGATTTGCTTTGAAGCATGTGTCAGAAAAACAGGAACTGACACACAATGCACTGACAGAAATAACATTTGTCGGCCTAGCAGGAATGATCGACCCACCAAAAGACAGTGCGATAAAAGCAGTAAAAGACTGTCAAAATGCTGGAATCTCAGTAAAAATGATTACTGGTGACCATAAAGAAACAGCGCAAGCCATCGGGAAAAAGATTGGACTAAAACACACAGATTTTGTCTTGGAAGGCGTAGACATCGATCAGATGAGTGACAAAGAGCTAGGGCAGCAAGCTCAAAAGGTAGATGTATTTGCCAGAACAACACCAGAGCATAAATTGAGGATCGTTCATGCGTTACAAATGAATGGAGAAGTTGTAGGAATGACAGGAGATGGTGTCAACGATGCGCCTGCGCTAAAAAAAGCTGACATCGGTATTGCCATGGGGATAAAAGGAACGGAAGTAAGTAAACAAGCAGCAGATATGGTCTTGGCAGATGACAATTTCCACACGATCGCGAAGGCAGTCAAAGAAGGCCGAAGAATTTTTGATAATTTAAAAAAGACCATCAATTTCTTCTTGCCAACAGCATTGGCACAAGGTCTAGTGGTAATCTTCGCTTTATTGATTAATCGTCCCTTACCACTGACCCCAGTTCAAATTTTATGGGTGAACATGGTAACAACAATTACACTTTCCTATGCTTTAGGATTTGAAAAAGCAAGCAAAAATAGTATGAATCGTCCACCAAGAGCGGCAGATGAGGGGATTTTGTCTGGCTACAGTTTATTCAGAGTCATTTACGTCTCGCTACTCATTATGCTTCCTGCCTATTTGTTGGCGATGCAGTTTGAGGGTCAGGCTTTGCAGCAAACGATTCTTCTGCAAAATATTGTTTTGGCTCAGGCAGTCTATATGATCAACTGCCGTGAGTTGACAGAGCCATCAATCAACAACGGTCTATTTCAGAATAAGTCCCTGTTTGTTTCATTGGCAGTCTTAGTTATTCTTCAAACACTCGTCTTATTTGCACCTATCATGCAGCAATGGGTAGGAACAACTAGCCTGAGCGGTGCCCAACACTTAGTTATTTTCGGCAATGTTCTTTTACTTTTCTTAATTGTTGAACTGGAAAAAGCATGGACGAAACGTAGAGCAGATAAGAGAAATTTCGTATCTGCAGATTTAAGCTAAAGCAAATAGTTTTTCAAAGTGAGCTCGGTCAACTGCCGCAGCTCATTTTTTGTTGGAATATTTGAAATGTGTATGACTGGAACAGGCATATCTTCTAGAGAGAAGTTAGAAACAATCAGATCCTGAGCTGAAAATTTTGTTGTATATAACTGAGTTAGTTCCAAACTTTTCAGATGAATTCTACGTCCTAGAAGATCGGTTAATTCTTGTTGCAAAAAAACTTTCCAAGCGGGTTCTCCTTGAAAAAGAAAATAGACCGTCAGCAATTCTGGGCGCAAAGCGAAAAAGGCCTGTTGTTCCAATAATGAGATCAAGTTGATCAAGTACTTAGGATTTTTTAATTGGATAGCAGGTTGGAGAATCGCTAGAATTTCCTCATCGCTTCGGTAATGCCCACTATCTTTCCGAACGGCAATCAATTCTTGGTACTCTAATTGGAACTGTTCAGACAACCATGTAGATTCGCTATACTTCAGCAACAGCAGTAAAAGATTTTCTGAAAGTGAGGAATATTGAAAATCTACTTGGGATTGCTGAGAAACTTGTGCGGTTAGTTGCTCAGCAATAGTTGCCAAGACAGGATAAAAATTTGTAAGTATATTTTTTTTACTGTATTTATTGTTGTAATTCCAACTTTCCAAGAAACAGAAAAAAGCGAAAAATGCTTCCTCTTCTAAAAGATAGACCCCTTCTTTTTCGTACAATTTTTTTAATTTGTCACGGTATAACTGGTACAAAGGGTCTTTTTCATTAAAGCGAAACGCATGGACTCTGCAATTGGCTTTTATCCGAATTGTATTGATAAAAAACCAGCAAGTACCAAAGATTTGTTCTGTTTCTACTGCTAATGAAGAACGATTGAGTTGATTTAAAAACTGAAAATAATGCTCTTCATGAATGACATATTCTTCAAAAAAATAATTGTTATGAGTAAAAGGAATCAGTAAACGATGGAAAAAAACCCGAATCGCACTTTCTTCCCCAGAAAGTTTGGCTTGTTTAGCTGTCAATTGAATGTTGATGTTGTAAGCTAGCAGATGTTGATTGATTTTTGAAGTGTGTCGTTTTAATGTTTCTAAGGAAAGCCCGTTTGCTCGAAGAAATTCAGAGGTTTTGATCACTTTATGAAAAAACAGTTCCTTGATGAAACGGACACTAATTGATTGAGGCAAAAACAATGTCCATAATTCATTGGTTGACTGATTTTTTTCTTTGATCAGCTGAATGCCTTGAGCGCTTGTCTCAATCTGCCATCCATCAGGTAATTGTTCTCGAATAAGTTGCAAATCAGAAAAAATTGTCCGTTCAGTTGTCTGAATTTGTAGAGACAGTTCTTTTGCAGTAATTTTTGGATGATTTAAAAGTTGTTCCAATAATGAAACGTGACGATGGATATCTTTTTCAGTAATGATTTTTTTAAGCAATGAGTACATATCATCATGTCCTTTCATTAACAGAATACGTTGAATACAATGCTGGGTCAATAGGTCTTTTTTAAGAAAAATGAGTGGCAAAGAACTAGAAGAAATTCAGCATTTGAAAAAAACAATAGAGAGGATTGCTGTATAATAGATTTAAGAAACCCTGATTTTTTAGTATGCATCTGGTTGGGGCTTAATGGAAATGAATAGAAGGTATCAAGAACAAAAAAGACAATGGAGGGAAAAGAATGAACGATAAGACAGTGGTATTGAACGGCAGTGTGGTAAATTATGATGGAAACATTGATTTCTCAAAAATTGCAACGGAAGTAGTAGTCTATGACGACACATCGGAGGATAAAATTGTAGAACGCGTACACGGTTTTTCAATCGTTGTGACGAAAGAGCTGCCAGTGAATGGAGAAATTCTTAGAAATTTCCCTGACAGCGTCAAAATGATTTGTGAAGCAGGTACAGGATACAACAATATTGATTTAGAAGCTGCACGTGAGAAGGGGATTGCTGTATGTAATATTCCTGCATACAGCAGTGAACGTGTAGCACAGACTGCGATCATGTTTATTTTAAATCTGGCAAGCTCAATGCAAAAACAAATACGAATGCTTGCAGCTGGGAATCATGACAATTTCCATAAACATTTAATGGTTGATCATGTAGAGGTCAATAACAAAATACTAGGCGTTATCGGGTATGGGCATGTCGCAAAGGAAATCATCCAGATTGCTCAAGCACTGGGAATGAAAATCTTGGTATCTACCAGAACACCAAGAAAAGATAAAGAAAATATTCACTTTACAACAAATGAAGAAGTGTTTAAACAAAGTGACTTCATTTCACTTAACTGTCCCTTAAATGCGTCTACCAAACATATGGTCAACCAAGAAGTATTGAACATGATGAAACCGACAGCTTATCTAATCAATACTGCGCGAGGGGCTTTGATCGATGAAGAGGCCTTGATCAAGGCTTTGCAAAAGAATGTCATCGCAGGGGCTGGCCTAGACGTACAGGAAGTTGAACCATTAGAAGATGCCAGTCCGTTATATACAATGGACAATGTGATAATCACTCCACACATAGGTTGGCGCGGATTGGAAACAAGGCAACGTTTGGTCTCGCTGATCCAAGAGAATATTGAAGCCTTTTCTAAAGGAACACCTGTTAATAGAGTGGATCAGTAATTGTTTCCAACGGATTATGTGTTTCTGCTATCGTGCTTGATGCAAGAAACGGCAAGGCTAAATGCATACTAGGCATCAATTTGACAATCACTATCTTTAATGGTTTGAAATTATGAATTGAGGTTAGAGCATGACTGATTTTACAGAACTGAAAAAAGAATTTTCCGAAGTCAGTGATTTCCTGATTGCTTTAGGAGATGAAAAGCGTCAGGCGGGTTACTATTCGTTTGCTGGCAGAAGGAGCCTGCCAGGGTGTCAGAGTCTCTGAGTTGACGAAAGACACCCAACTGTCTCGTCCTGCCGTGTCTCATCATTTGAAGATTTTAAAGGATGCCAAAATTGTTGATTACCATAGCGAAGGAACTAAAAATTATTACTATCTGATACATGAGACACAGAAAATCGACCAGCTGAAAAAGTTGCTGGATGGTGTCGTGCAAAGGATGCAGAAGCCTTGAATACAGTAAAAAACGAGAGCAGATCTCCCAATATTGGGCAGTTGCTCTCGTTTTTTAAGGTTTCCTGATTGTAAGAATGATTTTCCCTTTTGTTGTGCCGGAACGAGAATAGTTAAAAGCTTTTGCAATTTTGGAAAAAGGAAAGACATGATCAATAACAGGCTTGCCTTTTTCATCCTCAAGGTACTCTTGTAATATGTCCTCTTGCGTACCGCTGGGTTTCATAAATAAAGCTGCATCGTTTTTTCTCAAGCTTTGTTCATTTTCGTGTAACGAAACGAAAAATCATTTTTTTCCACCTTGTGTATCCAGAACATAATCATAATCGTTTAGGACATCTTGAAAATTTTCTGTTCGATAATCAATGATTTGATCTGCTCCCATATTTTACTAAGGCAGAAGCAGAGTAGAGCCGTGTGATAGTGTCACGAGGAATAAAAAGAGGGTTCATGTGAGAAAGAGCGGATCGTCTTCTACGTTGAGCCATCTTTTTGCGCAAGGACCAGTTTCTACCAGAATTTTGAACAGAGATGACAGTCTAAGGAAATGTATCAATGAAAAAGTACAGCCTTTGGTGCAGATTTTATCGAAAAAGGCAGAAAAAACAATGATTTTAAAATCGTGTATGCAATTATTGATGACAGAAGAAAACCGTTATTTGGGCTACTTTTTTCTCTAGTCAACTTGGTTCGATCCTTTGAAGAATTAAGAGCGATGCAATATGGCTGTTCGGTGATGAAGATAGAGGTGAAGGAAAATGGTTAGCAGTACAGCTTCGCTTCGTTCAATCCACCGTATGACAAGTAAAAGTAAAGCAACGATTCCCAAGTGGTAAAAGGAAGTTGCTTACGGAGCTTTTTTAGTGTAAACACGAAGAGGCTGCCCTAATTTTATATTAAAAAAAATGTTGGCAGCGCTTTCCTTGTATGGTAATTTGACTCTAGGATAGTTATTATTTAGTTAAGCTAAACCTGAGCGACAACTCTCTTTTTGTTGTCGCTTGGGTTTTTTTTTGTTCAATTAATGAAAACGGATAGGAAGAAGGGTGAGCTTTGAAAATTCTAAGGATTTTGAATAACAATGTTGTTGTCGCATTAAATGATGAAGGAAAAGAAATTGTTTTAATGGGAAATGGTTTAGGTTTTCAAAAGAAGCCTGGATTTAACGTAGATCCACTGAAAATTGAAAAGGTTTTCGAGATGCAAAATCAGTTTGAATCACTTCGTGTCGAGCAAATGCTTTCAGAAATCCCAGAAGAAGTCATTAATATTTCTTTTGATATCTTAGAATATGCTCGAAAAAAACTGGGCAAAGAACTCAATGAAACGTCCTTTATCTCTTTTGCTGATCATCTATATACAGCGATCCAACGAACAAACAAAGGCATTCAAATGAAGAATTTTTTACTTTGGGATGTAAAACACTTCTTTCCGAAAGAATTGGCGATCGCACGACGCGGTATCGACTTTGTCAATAAACAAATGAACGTGGCACTTTCTGAAGACGAAGCAGGTTTTCTGGCACTGCATATCGTTAACGCAGAAATAGATGCAGAAAATGAATCAGCGATCAGCTTAACGCAGATGATTGAAGAAATTTTAACCGTGATCAAATATACACTGAAAATCAATTTTATCGAAACCGACATCTATTTCCAACGATTCATTACCCTAGATAATTCATAGTTTTATGAGTTTGCGCTCTAAAACCGTATTTCTTCAACATTTGTAAAGAGTTTCTTTTTTCACCCATTTGGTGCGTGAAAAAAGAACACCTTTCTGTTAATGTAGAT
>NZ_JBSMVT010000038.1:0-16776 GCF_053760925.1 Enterococcus olivae | reverse complement strand
CACTCACCGAATGTGTGTGGTGGCGATAGCGAGAAGGATACACCTGTTCCCATGCCGAACACAGAAGTTAAGCTTCTTAGCGCCGATTGTAGTGAGGGGTTGCCCCTTGTGAGAGTAGGACGTCGCCTCGCAAAAAGAAAAAAGAGATTTACGTGAACAAAACACGTAAGTCTCTTTTTTTGTCTTTTAACAGTTGGAGCAAAAAGAGCATCATGAAGTCGAAGTTTATATTGCAAGGTCTGCTGATTTTTGATTTTCTCTTCAAGAGACTAATTTGAGAGCGTTACCTTTTATTGCACAAAATTTCATCGTTTATTTGCACAAGCAATTAATCATTGGAATGTGAGATCCATCAATTCACTGATGGTCAGCATGTATAGCAAAAAAGATGACTCAGAGGATTGAATCATCTCTTTGAAAGATCAACTTGTTTGAATTCGCCTTTAGAATAAAAAATGTGCTGGACGCTTGCATACATATCTAACCTTTTTTCATCAATAAGAATTTCTGCGCAATCATTTTCGTCCCATGTAATAAAAATATCATCACTGTCATACAAAACTTTCGTAAAAGGGCCGTCATTGAAAGAAAATTCATGTTGTTGATGGTCCTTAAAAATAACAGGAACAGTACCAAAAGCCGGATTCAAGCCTTTTTGATAGATATCGATTCTATATTCTTCATTTGGAGAAGAACTACTGAGGATGTAATATTCTTTTTCAAAACTGTAATAAGCAGCTGTTTGTCGACCTACCAAGACTAAAAGTTCTAAGGAGATAAACAAAAGAAGCCTTTTTTTGTTACTAACTTTAATGAGGAGAAGCAGTCCAACAATCGGCAAGATGATTGCCAAGGCAGTCAATATAGTATGATAATCAAGAGCATTTAAAGTGGGCTTAATAGTAACTTTATAATCAATCAATGCTGTCTGTTTTGTTATAAATAGTGAAAAAAGATGGTGTAGAAAACTTGTAGAAAAAAGATTATTAACGTATTGTAAGTATAAAGCAATAAATATTTTATCTAGCGAGGAGAATGACAGTGAGATTTATTTCATGGAATATCGATTCATTAAATGCAGCATTAACTAGTGATTCTGCGAGAGCCGTATTGTCTCGAGGGGTGATCGATACGATCATTGATCTTGATCCGACAGTTGTCGCGATTCAAGAAACAAAACTATCAGCAAATGGACCAACAAAAAAACACATAGAAGTGTTAAATGAAAAATTTCCTGACTATGAAATAGCGTGGAATAGTTCAAAGGAACCAGCAAGAAAAAGTTATGCGGGTACAATGTTTTTATACAAAAATCATTTAGTACCAGAAATTCACTTCCCTGAAATCGGTGCGCCTAGTACGATGGATGCCGAAGGGCGGATGATCACTCTTGAATTTGAGAAATTCTACGTGACTCAAGTGTACACACCAAATTCTGGGAACAACTTAGTTCGTCTAGAAGAACGTCAAATTTGGGATGAGAAATATGCTGAATATTTAACAACATTAGACAAAGAAAAAATCGTTTTAGCAACAGGTGATTTCAATGTTGCTCACAAAGAAATCGACTTGGCTCATCCTGATAGAAATCGACGTTCAGCAGGCTTCACAGATGAGGAACGTCATGGCTTTACTCAACTTCTATCTAAGGGCTTTACGGATACTTTCCGCCATGTACATGGAGAAGTAACAGGGATGTATAGCTGGTGGAATCAACGAGTAAAAACAAGTAAAACGAATAATTCTGGTTGGAGAATCGACTATTGGCTAGTGAGTGATCGTGGAGCGGATAAGGTGATGGCTTCTGAAATGGTCGATTCGGGGGTCAGACAAGACCATACGCCGATCTTACTTGACATTGATTTAGACTAGAATTTGACTATACTAAGGGTGATAAAATGATAAATAAAGAACGTGCAATCAATAAATTTTTGGAACTGGTTCAAATCGACAGTGTCAGCTTCAATGAACGGGATGTTGCTGAGTACCTGATCAATCATTTTAGTGAATTAGGTTATGAAGTACTTGAAGACAAAATTTCAAACGAGCGAGTACCTTTGTCAAATACGGGCAATGTGATTGTCAAGATACCAGGAAAAGGTGCTTTGGCGACGGAAGAAACATTGATTTTGGAAGCTCATATGGATACCGTTGAACCTGGAAATGGTGTAAAACCATTGATGACAGAGGATGGAAAATATATTGTTTCAGATGGCTCTACAATTCTAGGGGCAGATGACAAAGCAGGCATTGCTCAAATTTTGGAAGTAGAAGCAGTCCTTCGTGAAAATGATCTGGCTCATCCACCATTGGAGTTTTTGTTTACGATTGGTGAAGAAGTAGCTATTTTAGGCGCCTTTGCAGTAGATACGAATCTATTGCAGGGAAAAATTGCCTTTGTTTTGGATGGTAGTGGTGGTCCAGGGACAGCGATTATTGGTGGTCCGGATTATTATGACATTACTGGCCAAATCATTGGAAAAGCAGCCCATGCCGGAGTAGCTCCTGATTCAGGTATCTCATCGATTCAAGTAATGGCTGAAGCGATTTCGAATATGAAGCTTTTAAAGATCGATGAGAACACGACGACCAATATTGGTAAGGTGATTTGTGATTATCCAACAAATGTCATTCCTGAGAGTACAACATTTGCGTTAGAAGTAAGAAGTCTCGATCAGGAAAGTGGAAAAAAACAGCTGGACCACATTGTTGAAGAGCTTCAAAATGCGGCGAATAAATTTGGTGCAAAATTAAAGTATGACATCAATCAAAGTCTGTATGCCTACCATCATTCAGAGGATAATCCAGTAATCCAGCGGTACAAACAAATGTGTGAACGACATAACCTTGAGTATCAAGGCTTAGTCATGCGCGGTGGTACCGATGTCAGTGGTCTGACCTTCAATGGGATCGATGCGATTGTTTTAGCAGCTGGTGGCGAGTATGGACATGAGTTGCAAGAGCGTTTGATCATTGATGAATTTTTGGAAAACACACAGCAAGTGCTATGGTTAGTTACGGAATAATTGAAAAGAAATAGCGAAAAGGCCTTATAGTTCTCGTACGATAAAAAACGTACACTAACTATAAGGTCTTTTTAACTAATGAGAAATTACTTTACTAAGGGGAGGATGCTACCGTTTTTGTTGGCTACAGCGATCTCAATGTCTTCGCTATTGATGTCTGAATAGACGAATTTAATTAGATCTTGCTCATTGAACAAGTCCTGGGCTGCTTCCTCGATTTTGACTTGGATCTTATAAATAGCATCAATGTCCGAGCTTGAGGCAGTCCCTGCATCTAGAGCTTCTTTCTGTTCTTCGATTTGATTACGTGTATATCGTTCACCTACACGAATCACGATTTCTTGATGTGCAGTAACCGTTTCGTCTGTATCGACGTCATTAACTTCTGCTGAAACTAATTCACTGTGTCGATTGAAATGATATTGCAGAGTATCAGCAATTCGCTTATTGATTTTTTCTGATTCAGGAATGACCTCAACTCTTGTGTCGGATGGATCGTTTTCTTCTAGTGTTTCTTTTAATGCATTGTTCATTTCTTCAAGATAGATTTTTTGTTGTCGTTTGGATAAATCTTCAAATTTAACAGGTTGAGCAGTCGTACAGGCACTTAAGCTGAGAAGTATGCCACATAAAACAAGCATTTTTCCCATTTTTTTCATTCTTACACCACCATTTGATTGATTGAACAAACGACTGCAAAGATCAGTTGCAGTCTCTAGTAAAGTGTATCATACTTAGTAAAAAGCAAAAAACTCTTTTATTTAAGTTAAATCTAATGAGTCAAAAAGGAGAACGTATGGCAGAATTATTAAAGAACCGCTACAATTTTGAAAGGATCCATGAGTTGGCTATAACGATCCAAGGCGTTTATCCAGCCTTTCAAGTAGACGATTTTATCAAGGGCGTTATGGATGAAACTTGGGAAGATTTGCCTTTGAAGGCGAGGATGCGGCAGATCACTGTCAATTTGGGCAAGCATTTGCCGGCTGAATACGAGGAGGCGCTGTCTATTCTCGATCGGGTGATCGAGAGTTATCCGGAAGGTTTTTCCGATTTTACACTAATGTATTTGCCGGATTTTGTTGAAGTTTATGGACAAGATGAGAAAGATTGGGAGCTGTCGATGAAGGCTTTAGAAAAATATACAGTGTTTTCTTCTTCGGAATTTGCAGTGAGGCCTTTTATTATTCAGCATGAACAACGGATGATGAAGCAAATGAGTCGGTGGGCTACCCATGATGATCCACATGTTCGCAGACTGGCAAGCGAAGGCTGCCGTCCTCAACTTCCCTGGGGACAGGCTTTGGTCAGCTTTAAGAAGGATCCTTCTTTAGTTATTGATATTTTGGAACAACTGAAATCCGATCCGTCATTGTATGTTCGTAAAAGTGTGGCAAACAATCTAAACGATATTTCCAAGACCCACCCTGAACGAGTGATCGAGCTCGCTAAAAAATGGTTTGGTAAAAACAAATGGACGAATTGGGTCGTAAAACATGGTTGCCGAACCTTATTAAAAAAAGGAAATCATGAGATATTGGCTCTTTTTGGTTTCGTTGACGGGGATCGTGTGATCATCGAAGAATTTACACTGGAAACCAACTCATTATCGATTGGCGAGGCTATCGTCTTTTCATTTGGAATCGAAGTCAATGAGCCAACCAAGATAAGATTAGAATATGCACTGGATTTCGTCAAAGCTAATGGCAAACGTAATCGAAAAATCTTTCAAATATCTGAAATTTCGTTAGAGGCTAACAGTAAAAGAAGATATATCAAGGCGTACACCTTTAAAGACCTAAGTACGAGAAAGCATTATCCGGGGATGCATTCGATCACGCTGATCGTCAATGGTGTTGAGCGAGAGCGAGCAGATTTTGATGTGACAGCTGTGGAATAGCCTGCTGCTTCGACGTAGGACTGCTTTTTCTGCTATAATTAAGGAGAACAAGTTTTTATACTGATATGAAAAGAGGGGAAGAGATGAAGAAAACTTTACTTACCATCGCGGTGACGTTTCTATCTGTTTATCTGCTTATACTGTTGTACGCCAACAACTTTTTTATCGGTTTAACTCCAAGGACCTCGTTGATCCTGTCCTGTGTTCTAGGGGCAATCTTAGGGATCGTTTCTACTTTAGTTATCATTGATCTTTTTACAATGAAAGAAATCTTTTTCTTCTTAGTAAAGAAAAACTATCTAAAGACTACCGTAGCGATACGGAAAGAGCGACTGACCAATGTTGTTTACAATGGTGGCGAAGATGGTCACGGTGGTTCCCGTCAAAAAGAATACAAGATCGAGTACCGGGATTAAGAAGGCAAACTTCATAAAATAAGCTATACAACCGGTATGTCCGAATCAAAATTTGCTTCCCTGCTTGGCTGGAGAGTTGGGACAGTCCTCAAAGCCTGGTATTCTCCGAAAAATCCGAGCAAAGTCGTGATCGATAAAGAGTATTATAAAAAGCAATTAAAGCAAAAGCTACAAAAGATGGAAGAGGACTGGAACAAAGGATAGTAGCTAAATAAAGACCATTAAACCATTCTTCTTTTTTGATAAGGAGAATGGTTTTTAGTTCAAATTTGAAATTTTTTAAGATATTGCTCGAAAATTCGTAAATCATCCGAATGATAATAGTTTTGAAGCGATCGTACTTGAGGAGGCCCATATAATTCTTTTAGATACCTCGGCCCGATGTAGCTGCCAGAGGGAAAGGACTCCTTCAAGGCTAGAATGGCAGAGGCTGCCCCTTGTTCAGCGGACTGAGCAAGTTTGTCAGTCACTTGGCGGATGAAGTGTTTCTTCCAGTCAGCAACTCGACCGTTAAAGATCGCTGTATTGGAATAACCAGGATGTACCGCAAGAACCTGCCAATCAGGTTGCTCTTTTGCAAACAACTGAGTCAGCAGCAGGTCAGCATATTTACTTTGTGCGTAGACCTTCTTAGCTGGTTGACCAGAAATAGTTTCTAATTGTAAGTGTTTGTGGTGTCCAACAACACTGCTCATAAAGACACATTTAGGATGTTGGGCATTTTGCAGTAACGGCGTGAGTTTTTTTGTAAGCAGGTAAGGAGCCAAGGTATTGGTCACCCAGACTTTATTCAGTCTCTTTCCCATAAAAGAAACGGTCTGTCCAGAATTATCAAAAATCCCTGCATTGTTCATTAGGGCATCAATATGGGTATACTGGCACTTTAATTGAGTGGCAAAATCATCGATCGACTGCTCTGAGCAAAGATCTAAGAAAAAGACTTCAGAGCTGCCTGGTAGTTTTTGAGCCATTTGTTTCCCATGAGCCGTATCTCTACAGGCAATGATCAGATGTGTTGTTGGATCGGACAGGGCTTTTGCGATCGCAAGTCCTAAACCACGATTTCCGCCTGTCACCACAATATTTTTCATAATTTATCCTCATTTCAAAGCATTCTACTTATTGTACCATAGCTATTTTGACTCTAGGAAGAGGACTGTTTTCGAAATTGGAGCGGCGTACACTGATACTTTTTTTTGAATGCTGTAATAAAATAGCTTAGATGATTGAAACCGACAGAGTAGCAGATCTCTGAAATTGAAAGTTCGGTCTGTTGTAATAAATTTTTTGATTCATTTAAACGATAGTCGATCAAATAGTCGATCGGAGAAAGACCGGTGTAGGCTTTGAATAAAGTAGTACATTTGTTTTTGTTGATGGAAATCACCTGAGCGATATCGGAGACCTTCAGCGGCTTCTGAAAATTTGTATGCACGTAATCCAGCAATGGATAGATCGCAGAAGAATAGGTTGTCGTAGTGATCTTCTCCATCGTGACTTGCGAAAGCAATCCTAGCAGCAACTCATACAATGGCAAGAAAGAACGTTCTGTTTCAACGGAAAATTCTTTGAGAAGGCGCTGTTGCGACTTGTTTAATTGGATGGGGATACAAGTGAAATCTGGATGGTTCTGAATCTTTGCGATTTCTTTTTGATAAAACGATTCATTGATAAAATTAGGTGAAAAATCGATACAAATAAAGGCTGCAGTCTCTGTCTCAGGAAGTGCACTGTGTAATTTGGAACTATTGATCAAGAGTCCTGACGATGGCTCAAGCTTGATTTTTTCTGTTTCTACCGTATAGTTCAATACGCCATCAAGAAGCCAGACAAATTGAAATTCTGGATGCCAATGGGGCATGATTCTGTCTTTTTGCTGTTTCTTTAATGTACGATGATAGATGGCTACAGGCAGCCCGTCAGTCACATGAGCTGTCGTTTCTTTTTTTGTTTGATTCGTTCTAAAAAACATCGTGGGCCTCCTTTACACAATAATGATAAAAATAACCATAATATTGAAAGAACTCAATGATTCATCACAGTATAATAATACAATAAAATGAAGAAATAAAAAGGAGATTTATGAATAAATTAAGAGGAATTTTATCAGCTTGTGCCGGAGCAAGCTTATGGGCAATCTCTGGCATTTCAGGAGAAATACTTTTCAATCAGTTTCACTTTTCAGCGGCGTGGTTAGTTTCCGCTCGTTTGTTTTTCTCGGGAATCATTTTATTGATTCTTACTTGGTTGATGAAGAAAAAAGAAATTTTTCAACCTTTGAAGGACAAAAGAGATCTGATAGAATTGATTGCTTTTGCTTTTTTTGGAATGTTTGCTGTTCAGTTTACTTACTTTTAAACAATCGAACTAAGTAGTGCTTCTTTTGCAACGATCATTCAATATACTGGTCCTTTTTTTGTGATCATTTATGAATCCTTCAAAATAAAGAAAATGCCTGCATTGGCGACCATTCTTTTAATGCTGGTAACCTTGTTGGGCGTTTCTTTGATTGCCTTTAATGGCAGCTTGCTACAGCTTTTTACATCTATGGAGTCTTTATTTTGGGGAATCGGTTCGGCAGTTGCCTTAGCTTTTTATTCCGTTCAACCAAGAAGACTACTTGAGAAATATGGTAGCTTCACGATCGTTGGCTGGGGGATGCTGCTAGGTAGTGTCGTAGCTAATGTCTTCCATCCAGTTTGGAAAATCGACGGGAATTTCACTCCAGCTTCTCTTGTACAGATTTTAATCGTCATTGTTTTTGGCACAGCCTTCGCTTTTTTGATCTATTTATCAAGCTTGCAGTTTATCTCATCTTCTTTGGCTAGTATTTTGACAGCTTTTGAGCCGATTTTGGCAATGGTGCTTTCCATTGTACTTTTCCAAATGTCTTTGAATTGGACGGAGAGTGTTGGTTTTGTTCTTGTCTTAGGTTCGATCCTGCTGTTGCAGAAAAGACTTTAAGGAAAGTTGAGCAAAAGTTACAAGGAGAGTATAATGGAATTATGTTAAGGATTAAGAAGCAAAGTTGGAAGGACGTTAGGATGCTCAAGTGTAGATAAACAGGAAGGAGAAATTGATGAGAGAACAGTCTAAAATCAAACAAGCCCCTGTGAAATTCAACGAAACTCAGTTTTTGATAAAAAAATTGGAAGAAAAACTGGGCATGCCAATGATCGTTTACTGGAATTCTTATAACGGTGGAGTTTGTCAAAATGATGTCACAATGCCTTTTACAATCTTTTTAAACAGGTTAGAAGTCAAGAGAAAGTCGCTCTGTTCATTCGTTCTGCAGGTGGTGATACACTGGCAGGATTGCGAATCGTCAATGTTATTCGCAATTATGCCAAACATGTGACTGCTCTGATTCCTCTTGAAACAGCCTCAGCTGCTACCTTGGTCACATTGGGTGCAGACGAGATTCACATGGGTCCGCTGTCTTTTATCACGCCGATCGATTCTTCTAAGCTGCCTCAGCTGTCCCCACTTGACCCAGTTACCAATGCCAAAGTATCCGTTTCACAAAATGAAATCCAAAGACTAGAAAGATTGTGGAAGGAAAATGCACCTGAACATTCAGATAACCACCATTATGAAGAATTGTATAAATACATTCATCCAGTTGTTTTGGGATCACTTGATCGTTCTAGTTCATTGTCTATCCGTGTAGGAAAAACGATTCTTTCCTATCACAATCAGAACTTGGAGGAATGTGAGCGAATCAGTACCAAATTGAACAGTGACTATCCGTCTCATTCGTATCCGATCGTTTTGCAAGAAGCACAGGAATTGGGCTTGAATGCCAATGAAATGGACGTAGAGGTCCATGATCTGCTTCTTGAACTGAACAGTGTCTATGCGGAAATGGGAAATAAAGCACGTTCAGATTTTGATGAATTCAATTATCATGACAACCAGATTCTCAATATTTTGGAGGGTAGGGATCTCCAGTTGTATTATCAAAATGATAGAGACTGGTTCTACATCAAAGAAGAACGGCGTTGGCATGTACTAAATGATAACAGCTACTGGTACAAGCTTACATGGGGAAAAGAAAATGTGATCCAAAAAGAGATCATGTATATTTCCTGAAAAACATACGCTCAAAAAAGATCACAAAGAAGGAGTACTCGACCACTGAGTACTCCTAAGTTGTTTTGTACTTGTTTTCCGCCAAGCACACGCTCATTATAACGAATTCTTCGTCACCGCTGTGTTACAAATTGAGGGAAAAATGATTACTAGAATGGATGTTATTCGGATAACCGGTAGTTTTAACTATTTTAAAATTGACAAAAGAGAAAAAAGAAGTTAACGTTAAGAACGTTGGAAAAAGATAGGCAATAAATAGTTAGTGAAAGGAACAATGGTGGTACTGATATGAACTCAAAAGAAAAAATGTTGGAATTGATCAAAAAGAAGCAAACGGGTGGCGGAAGATCCAAACAAATGGAAACGCCCAAAAATGATCGTAAAAACATGCGTAAGGGACCAAAAATTTACAACAAGTAGATTAGGATGCAGAGTATTGAAAGATATTCTGTATTTTTTTGTCTAAAAATTACTAGTGTAACATAGATCATTTTAGGATATTCTGAAAACCATCTTCTCTGGAAATTGGTCAAAAGAAAGAGCACTGACGCAGAGAGTGGCTTTTTCCAGAAAATTTTTTACCTGTCATTCAACTGAAGGCCAAAAAGAACACCCGTGTTTTCTTTTATGTGTCCAACAAACACTTATTAAAGAAAAAAGTTTCTTTCTCGTTGTGATGATTTCTAAATATTAGGGAAATTAAAGCATCTCATATACAGTAAACATGATGCAATTTCTTAATTGATCGATTTTTCAAATCCTTGATAAAGATAGATCCCTAAAATGGCGTTAAAAATAGTTACCGAAAAAACGCTGAATCTTTCTGGAATCCCGAAGTAATCAGCAGGCACAACGCCTGTTCCAATAGCTCCGATGAACATTAGTAGCAAGGACAGTAGCGCAAATAGTGACAGTCGTCTATATGTACTGGTTCTAATCCCACCCACGATAATAAATAGTAAGGAGATAATAGATAGTAGTACGACTGCTACTGTAACCACATAGATGTGAATAATATCTTGTATTGTGCCAGCATTTCCACTTGAAGAAAGCGGAAATAGGGTATAGCCAACATTAGAAATCCAGAGCATCAGTGCAAAGAGGTAGATGCCGATACGTAATTTTCGATTTAATTTGTCTTGTATATAAATGCAAACGGAAGTAATACTGACCATACCACAGATTCCATATAGACTAGCAAGTTGATTCCACAACATTAAAGAAGGGGCGTCAACAGCACTTAGGTCACTAACTGCTTGTGATTGCCAATTATAAGCAGGATAAGCAAGTGGTGCGAACACAACTGCCATTGTATATGAAATCAAACTGACAACCCCCAAAAAACCTAAATAATTAATTAATGTCTTCTTCATTATTGTTTTCCCCAATCTCCTTATGTTAGAAGTGGACAAACTGGCGATTTTTCGCCCAAGTTCGACCTCCAGTTCAAATGAAAAAATAAGCACATACTTATTGGCAAGTGAATAGTTATTTCCAGTCTTGGATAAATTATCTACGTGCTAGTGAAAAAACTTAGTCAATAATTTCCACACCCATGACCTTCAAATGACCATTACGTACGAGTTTGATCGTCAGCTTTGCTAGTTCATTTGGTTCCATGGTTGTCTCACTAGTGGTCCACCAGCGAATTGTCCCGATAAAAATCGAGGTGATAAATTCAATGATCAGGTCAACAGGAATCTCCATCGCACTTTCAGTTACCTGTAGCTGTTTTAAAACTTCTGGATATGTGGCGGTAAAAGTCTGAACGATTTGTTTGTGCAAGGTATCTGTTCCGGAAGAATGGAGAATCATTAGGAAAAACTTTTTGTTCTCACGAATCTGTTCATAAATCTTGGTAAAAGTCTGCTCGATCTCTTTTATTTTTACCCGATTTCCTTGCACAAGATGGCTTGGCTGGAATACAGAAATAAAACTTTGGATCGATGTCTGTAAAATGGAGTCATAGAGGTCTTGCTTGTCTTGGAAATGGGCATAGAAAGTAGCGCGGTTGATCATGGCTCGGTCAGAAATCTCCTGAACAGTGATTCGATCGTAACCTTTTTCTTCAACCAGAGCAACAAAAGCATCTAAAATCATTTTTTTGGAGCGTTTTACGCGCAAGTCGGTTTTTTTCATAAAAACTTTCCTCTTTTCTCAACAGATTCTCTTTTTATGTTGCTTATTTCACAAAGGTGGGGAAATTGTTGGTTGTAATTAAAAATAATCCTTCTAGAATATACATAAGTAGTATATCAGACAACTTGTTAGATAATCAACATGCGTTGAGTAAAGAAAGTGGGGAAGGATATGACATTACGAGCAGGAATCGATGTTGGATCCACTACAGTTAAACTGGTAGTCTTGAATGAGAACAACAACGCACTGTTTTCTAAATACGAACGACATTATTCAGATGTCAAAACAGCTGCGAAAAAAATTTTAGAGGAAGCCAAAACGATCGTTGGCAATCAAAATTTAACCATGAATATCACAGGATCCGGAGGTATAGGACTTGCGGATGTCTTAGCGATCCCTTTTGTACAAGAAGTGATTGCCTGTACGAAAACAGTAGAGGAAGTGATCCCAGAGACCGATGTCGCGATCGAGCTGGGTGGAGAAGATGCCAAGATCACCTTTTTTGAAGGGGCACTTGAGCAACGGATGAACGGAAGCTGCGCAGGTGGTACAGGAGCTTTTATCGATCAAATGGCTGTTTTACTGAAGACCGATGCCAATGGCGTCAATCAATTGGCGAAGGGCTACAGAACGATTTATCCGATCGCTTCACGGTGTGGTGTTTTTGCCAAAACAGATGTTCAGCCGCTGATCAATGAAGGAGCTGCTAAAGAAGACATTGCAGCAAGTATTTTTCAAGCGGTCGTCAATCAAACGATCGCCGGTCTGGCATCCGGTCGTAAAATCAAGGGGAACATTGCTTTTCTTGGTGGACCGCTATTTTTTATGTCAGAGTTGCGAAAAAGATTTATTGAAACCTTGGAGATCGCTCCTGAAAATGTGGTGTTTCCGGAAAATCCACAGCTTTTTGTTGCAATGGGAGCGGCTTTTTATTCTGAGAATTCAGAGCAAACGACTTTAACGGAGCTATTGGATCGCTTAACTTCAGCCGATCACTCGAGTTTATCAGTGTCAGATACCTTGGAACCATTATTTACTTCGGAGAAAGACTTGCTTGCTTTTCAAGAACGCCACCAACAAGCAACGGTCAAAGAAAAAGAGTTGTCTCAGCACTCTGGTCCGGTATTTTTAGGGATCGATGCAGGATCAACTACCACTAAAATCACTTTGATCGATGAAGATGGCTATTTGCTCTATTCCTTTTATGGCAACAATGAGGGACAGCCACTAGAGACAACGATCACGGTACTGAAGGATATGTATCAGCAGTTGCCAAAGGATGTCTATATAGCAAAATCGGCGGTCACCGGCTATGGAGAACGTTTGATCCACAATGCGTTGAAGGTAGATATCGGTGAAGTAGAAACAATCGCCCACTATAAGGCAGCCAACTATTTTCAACCAGGTGTCGATTTTATCCTTGATATTGGTGGACAGGATATGAAGGCGATGACGATCAAGGATGGAGCGCTGTCTTCGATTCAATTGAATGAAGCCTGTTCCTCTGGTTGCGGCTCTTTTATCGAGACTTTTGCCAAATCTTTGAAATACAATGTAGAAGATTTTGCACAGGCCGCTGTTGAGTCGCAGCATCCCGTTGATTTGGGTTCTCGTTGTACAGTGTTTATGAATTCTAAGGTGAAACAAGTACAAAAAGAAGGCGCTTCGATCGGAGATATTTCTGCAGGTTTGTCTTATTCAGTCATCAAAAATGCCTTGTACAAAGTGATTAAAGTCCGACGACCAGAAGACTTAGGGCAAAAAATCGTTTGTCAAGGAGGGACCTTTTACAATGAAGCCGTATTGCGAGCTTTTGAGCGTCTGATCGGTAGAGAAGTGGTTCGTCCTTCGATTGCTGGTCTGATGGGCGCTTATGGTTCCGCACTGATTGCCCTAGAAAATTATGAACCTGGTGAAGCAACCACGCTGTTGGAGTTGGAAGAACTGGATGAATTTTCAGCAGAAAAAGAATTTATGCACTGTGGCTTGTGCGAGAACAATTGTATGCTGACGGTGACCTTGTTTTCTGATGGGCGTAAATTCATTACAGGTAATCGTTGTGAACGTGGAGCACGTATCAAAATCAAACGTGAAGACCGAAAAGTCAATTTGGTTGATTACAAGTATCGCAAGCTATTTAAATATCGTCCTTTAAGAAAAAAAGAAGTTACGCGAGGAGAAATAGGAATTCCGCGAGTCTTGAACATGTATGAAAATTACCCGCTTTGGCACACATTTTTTACTGATCTTGGCTTTCGAGTGAAACTGTCGCCTCGGTCAAACAAAGAGTTATATGAGCAAGGAATAGAAACCATTCCCAGTGATACGGTTTGTTATCCGGCTAAAATGGCGCATGGGCATATCCAAGCATTGATCGATGACGGCGTTCCAATCATTTTTTATCCAGGAGTTATCTATGAACGACAGGAAGCTCAAGGAGCAGACAACCATTTCAATTGTCCAATCGTTCAAAGCTATCCGGATGTGATCCGTAACAATGTCGATGAGATTCGAGAGGGGAAAGTCGACTACCGTAATCCTTATTTGAATCTTGCTGATCAAGCATCTGTTGTTGATACCTTGTTTGACTGCTTCAGTGATCTAGGGATCACTAAAGAGGAAGTTGAAACAGCTCTGCAGCATGCCTTTCAGGAATTGGAAGCCTTCAAACAAGACATTCGTGAACAGGGAGAAGAAACACTAAGAATGCTGACAATGAAAGGTGAGCGAGGGATTGTCTTAGCGGGTCGTCCGTATCATGCAGATCCTGAAATCAATCATGGCATTGCCCAAGCAATCACGCAAGAAGGTTTTCATGTATTGACCGAAGATAGTATTTCTCACTTAGAAGAAGTGGGCGACTTGCGTGTCGTCAATCAGTGGGTCTATCATTCCCGGCTGTATGCTGCTGCCCGAGTGGTCGCTAAATCAAAAAATTTAGAGCTCGTACAACTGAATTCTTTTGGCTGTGGACTAGATGCGGTGACCACCGATCAGGTCGAAGAGATTTTGACACAATATGGCAAAATCTATACTGTGTTGAAAATTGACGAAGGGGCTAATCTCGGAGCCATCCGGATTCGCCTGCGCTCCTTAAAAGCAGCTGTAAAAGAACGGGAAAAACAAAACTTTGTACCAGTCAAAAAATTTGAAGAACCGGAAAAAATCATTTTCACGAAGCAAATGAAGAAAAAACACACCTTGCTTTTACCTATGTTAAGTCCGATTCATCAAAGCGGCTTGTTTGACGTAGCATTGGAGGCTTCAGGCTATCAGGTCGTTTGTTTGCCGGTAATGGACAAAGAGGCGATCAATGTGGGATTGCAATTTGTTAACAACGATGCCTGCTATCCTGCGGTCATCTCAATCGGTCAATTGATCGAAACACTGCAAAGTGGGACATATGATTTGGATAATGTAAGTGTGATGATGACCCAAACCGGTGGCGGCTGTCGTGCCACGAATTATATTCCACTTTTGCGTAAAGCACTAAATGATGCAGGATTTCCGCAAGTGCCAGTTGTTTCTGTCTCTCTTGGAAATAAAGGAGTGGAGACGAATCCGGGCTTCAAATTGACCTTGCCGATGATGAAAAAAATCGCTATTGCTGTCTTATATGGAGATTTGTTTGAGCGTTTGGTCTATCGGACACGCCCTTATGAATTAAATGAAGGCGAGATCGACCAGTTGCATGCGAAGTGGTTGAAGAAGGTCGAACGAAATGTCAGAAATGGTTCGTTGACAGTATTCAATCAAAACATGAAGAAGATTATCCGTGAGTTCGACACGATTCCTCTTTCAAATGAAGTCAAACCAAAAGTCGGTGTAGTAGGAGAGATTTTAGTTAAGTATTCACCGACAGCCAACAATGATATCGTTCGTTTATTGGAAGCAGAGGGAGCAGAAGCAGTCGTCCCTGACTTGATTGGTTTTATGGGGTATTCTCTCTACAATCAAATATGGAAGCATGAAAACATGGGCATGCCAAAGAAAAGCAAGGCGATTGCAGAATTTGCGATCAAGCTGATCGAAACGATTGAGAAGCCTATGTCTAAGATGCTCAATCAGTCGGAGCGTTTTACTGGTATTCATTCGATCCATCAACTCGCAGAGGATGCGAGTCAAGTCTTGTCGATCGGAAATCATACTGGTGAAGGTTGGTTCCTGACAGGAGAAATGATCGATTTACTTAAAACAGGTGTCGATAACATCGTTTGTATGCAACCCTTTGGCTGTCTGCCAAATCACGTTGTCGGAAAAGGTGTAATCAAAGAGCTCCGTCGTCAATACCCGAAAGCAAATATCGCAGCGATCGATTATGATCCAGGCGTTTCGGTTGTCAATCAGTTGAATCGCATTCGATTGATGATGGCCACAGCCAATAAAATGCTTTATGCAGAAGTTGATCATTAAGTGAATCAAAAGAAAGCGAACAGACACGTCAGTTGGAGTCATTTTAACGGTCTGGACGCTTTCTTTTTGTTTTGAGAAAAAACTACTCTTCTTGGAATGGAACCAGCTCAATCGTTACTGTGATCTCTTTATTTCCAAGAACCGTTTTTAATTCCTCAGCTTCTAAAATGGATCCTAATCTTGTATAGGAGTAAGAGGTCGACAAATTTTCATAAAACAGAACAAATTTGTTTGAACCATACAGCATGAGATCTCCGGCTTGTATATTACGGACAGCTTCGCTTTGCGTAGGCAAAGAGTCAGGTAATTCATAATATTTTTCATTTCCGTTCAATTCATTCATGGTGAGAGTCAAAGGAAGCAGTCGTTTAAATTGTTGAACGGTTGGGCTGTCTAACATCGCTGCTTTGAATTCTCGATTTTCTACGCGAATCAACAGCTGGTTTTCAGAAGGCGGTGACTGAGAGGTTGAACTACTAGAGGAGCTATTTGTCGAACATCCGGAGATTAAAAATAGGCCAATAACGAATAGAAAACAGGTGATGATCTTCAATAGAATCTTTCCTTTCAAATGGCTAGTTTCTTTGATTCTATATGTTGATCTGAAGGTCAAGTCAAGAGAAAATAGGAATTTACTCGGGAATAAATGCTTCAATATCTTTTTCCAAAATTTCAAGAACAAGTTAGCCACTTTTTGAAAAAAGTGAAATTCGTATGTTATTGCTAAGTATCAGTGTTGATTTGATAATGAGTAACGCCATGATAGTCTGATTCATACAGGCTGGTATTG
>NZ_JBSMVT010000037.1:0-17049 GCF_053760925.1 Enterococcus olivae | reverse complement strand
GTCACCTTTACCATAACAGAATGGGGTTCTTTTTTCATCACTTAACGGGTGAGAATCGAAAAGTTAATTTTTCCTGCCGTTAGGCAGTTTCTAAACAATTATAAGGAAAGTATGAATTATTCAGGATCTTAAAAATAATATTAATTTTTATGCTAGTAATGACTTGGGTCAAAAAAATGATAGTCTTTCAATAGTTAGCTTAACAAAGCAGCCACTTGTTCGTCCGATAATCGGTGCCCCAATTTATCGGATCGCTGGCGATATTCTGTCGAGTTCAGAAGAAACTAAAAAAGAAGCAGACGCCTCTGACAAGCAGATGTCTCCCTCTCCCTGTATTTATTATACCGCAAAAAAATCGACATTTGTAGACTGTTTTTTTCGCTCAAAGCAGAGTAAGATAAGTTTCCACTATGAAAAGGAGCGTGTGTCTATGACCATTCGAGAATTAGAGCAGCTACATCTGAGCTTCGTTTATCAACAGCTAGTACAAGCAAAAGCAAGTTGCGAACAACTGCTGCAGAGGGAAAATGAACGAGGAAAGGTGGACTTAAAAAACAGTGGCGAAGAGCTACGCCTCAATTTTGACAATGCTGCGGATCGTTTGGATACCTTTGCTGCGATTGAAATAAAGAATAGAGAAGTAGACCAACGAAAAGCTTCGATCCAGATGACTGAAACAAAGCTAGAAAAAGTCCAACGCCTGACGCGTACGCCTTATTTTGGAAAAGTAGATCTCCAGTTTCCAGACGAGGAACAAGTAGACGCGTTTTATATTGGTACCAATGGTTTTGCAGACGAACAGAATCAAAATTTGATTTACGACTGGCGTTCACCGATTGCCGAGTTGTTTTACAACAATCAGCTGGGCGACGCGTCTTATGAGGTCAACGGCCAGCTACTTTCAGCGAATATTCGGAATAGACGACAGTTAGTGACAGAAAAAGATCGTTTACGCTTTGTTTTTGATACGGCAGTCGCCATTGATGACGAACGGTTGCTTTCGGTCTTAGAGGAGAATGCCACAGAAGCGATGAAAGATATTACCGCATCGATTCAACAGGAACAGAATCTCATTATTCGAGATCAGTCCTCCCCGGTACTCTTGGTCAACGGTGTTGCTGGCAGCGGAAAAACATCGGTGGTGATGCAGCGGATTGCCTATCTGCTCTATCGCCACCGACAAACAATCACTTCCGATAGTGTACTGATTCTGTCACCTAATGAACACTTTATCCAATATATTTCTGAGGTGCTGCCCGCATTGGGAGAAAAAAATCCAATCAATTTGACTTTTCTCGGATTGATCCAAAGTCTGTGCTCCAACAGACTAGCAAGCGAGCAGGAGTATTTTCAACGGATCACCCAGTCTACTGTAGCGGAACAAGATCAGATACTACGGGGACACGGCTTCATTTCCTTTATCAAAAAAGCCGGGGAGGGTGTTTTATTAAAACAGGAACCACCTTTTGCTGCGATTCGGCTGAAAAAGCAAACGCTGATTGCCAAAGAAACGATCTTGAAGTTTTATCGGAATACTCCTCAAGGAATGTCTTTTTCAGAAAAAATCCAAGCAACAAAGAATCAATTGAAGAGTGCCTGGGAACGACGGTTGACGAAGCAGTCTCAAAGTCAAAAAATTCAAGAGCAACTCCTGCTGTTATCAGAGGAACAACAGATGCGACACTTTGGCAAGCTGATTCCAGATGAACCGAAGCAGCTTGCTTTCTATGCGCAGAAACTTTTGGAAAAGAAATACAAAAAAGTAACGGAAGCGATTGAAAACAGAGAATGGCTAGATGTTACATCGCTTGTACAAACCTTGTATGAAAGCTATACAGGACAGTATTTTACTGTATCAACTTCACTAGATTTTACGGTCACTTTCCTGTTGGTCAAACAGCTTTTTGTCAAAAAAGCAGCTGTTGCGACTGTCGACTTGCTATGTATTGATGAAGTTCAAGACTATACACCTGCCCAATTATTTTTGCTAGCAGAGCTTTTTCCAAAGGCGAAAATCACTGCTGTTGGGGATGAGGATCAAGCGATTTTCAAAACCTACAGCACCTTTGGCGAGATGAGCCAGATTTTTGAGGAGCAGCAACGGAGTACCAAGATCTATCATTTACAAAAAAGTTATCGGTCAAGCGGCGCGATTACGGACTTGTTTCAACAGTTGAGTAGCCAAAAAAAGATCATAGCTGTACAGTCATCCGGTGAAGAACCAGTGTTTGAACGCTTTGAAAGCCAAGAAGATTTTAAAAAGTTAATCGAAAAGAAACTCTCCAGAGAAGAGATTCCAGAACTAACGATCATTACCAAGACGATGGATGAAGCCGACAGATTGACGCAGCTTTTTGGAGAGGTGGCACCTGTGAAGATCTATCCTGTTAGCTTGGCAAAAGGCTTGGAATTTGACCACGTCGTTTTGTTCGACGTCTCCGCAAACAACTATCAGACACTGCAAGACAAACGTTTGCTGTACACAGCTGTTTCCAGAGCAATGAAAACCTTAAGTATCACCTATCAAAAAGTCCCCACTACATTATTCGACTAATTATCAGAAGTGAAAGTCGAGACGAGTTCGGAAAAAGTTACTTGTCGTTATCGATAAGTGTCCTCATTCGTTCGGTTCCGTTTCTTGTTTAAAAAACGATAAATCGATATACTGAAAGCAAAGGAGGAATCGCGTTTATGTCAGATTACAAGATCCCTAAAGTATGGGAATGGAAAGAAGAAAAGAATCCCTTTGGCAATCAACCGACTGCAGGTAGCCGTTTTGAGCAGAAATTGCCAGTAGGTGCACAACCCCTGCAAGTCTATTCACTGGGCACACCCAATGGACAAAAAGTGACGTTGTTACTTGAAGAATTGCGAGAAGCAGGTATAGAGGCAGCCACCTATGATTTATATAAAATCAATATTGGTGACGGCGATCAGTTCGGCAGTGATTTTGTAGCAATCAATCCGAATTCTAAAATTCCGGCAATGGTGGATTACTCGCTGGAGGAACCGGTTCGCGTGTTTGAATCGGTCTCTATTCTGCTTTATTTAGCTGAAAAATTTGGACAATTCATTCCGACGACGCTTCCTGAACGAACAGAAATGATGAATTGGCTTTTCTGGCAAACAGGAGCGGCGCCCTTTGTAGGCGGTGGATTTGGTCATTTCTTCCAGTATGCACCTTTCCCGCAAGAATACCCAATTGATCGTTATACGATGGAAACCAAGCGTCAGCTGGATCTTCTAGACAAGCACTTGGCAGACAAAGCCTTTATTCTCGGTGATACTTATACGATCGCAGACATGGCGATCTGGCCTTGGTATGGCAGACTAGTTCAAGGCAAGTTGTATAGCGATGCAGCAGCCGAATTTTTAAACGTCCAAGAATATCCTCATCTGAAAGCCTGGGCCGACCGAATCGGCGCAAGACCGGCTGTCAAACGTTCACTGGATGTAGCATACAAAGAAATCAACTAGCGTAAAAACCTCTTGAACAGCTGATCAAAATGGGCTGTTCAAGAGGTTTTTTATTGAGGATCTTTTGTAACGATTTCCAGTTTGATTCGATCGGGGTCTTCGAAATAGAATGCGTAATGATTCGGACCTCCTGCGAAAGGATAGGCATCTGAGTACAGCTCGGAAACAGCGTGGTCAAGTAGTTTTTGACGTAAGTGGTCGACAGCTTGTCGGTCACTTACTATAAAAGCCAAATGATTCAGACCCGTATTTTTACGATGGTACCCATTGGATCGGTAGTTTTCTTCTGTTTGAACAAAGACAATGTAGTGATCTTCTAGCTTATAGCTAAATCCTTGCTCCCATTCCTGATACAAGTGATAGCCTAGTTCAGTGAGTAAAAAACGATACAGTTTTTTTGTTGCTGTGAGTTGGCTGACATAAATCTCAATATGGTGGATCATTGGCGGTCTCCTTTGATAAAAAATTATCCAGAAATTATTGTAATAAAACTCTTCCATACATGCACAAAAGAATTTTTTGTTTAGAGAGATTATTCAGTGGTGTCCGTAGAGTCCTGCGCCAAATAGGTCGCAATTGTATTGGTTTCTTTTGTCAAAGTCTCCGCATCAATTAGGTCAGTAGCCTGTGTCGATAACAACTGTTGATAGCTTTCAAGCAGATTATTAGCAAAATTACTGTCGAGCAAGGCTTCTGAATAAGTGACAGTCTTCTCTGCTACTAGATCACTAAAGGTGTCGTTTTCTAAGAAGCGTGAGGTTAGTATGTTGTTGCCGCCCATTTTGCTTGGCATAGTACGCGCTTGATTTTCTCCATCTGTTGGATCAGAGGATCCCTGTTCATTAGCGTTTGGAGGAGTCATGCGTGTCTTTCCTTCTTCTGAGTTCTCGTCATTGCCGCGATCAAAAGGCATGTCTGGTCGATTCTCTTCATCAAAGTTTTCAGGATCAAAGTCTTCCGGCAGCTCACCGCCAAATTCAGCATTTCCAGGATCAAAGTCATCACCGCCATTTCCGTCAGGAGCATTTCCCGGAGCCACAGCCCCACCGCCTTGTCCGCCGCCCATACTACCAAAGGACAGATTTTGATCCCATGCAACAACGGTCATTTTTTCAGTCTCACTATCATAATAAAGGTAAGAGTTGTTTCCTGGACCGTCGATGTCGTCTTCATTGGCTACTAGATCCTGAAGCGCCAAATAGCTAGCGAAAGCATCAACATCCAAATAGCTTTCAAGATTTTCAGCAAATTCTTCATCACTGGCGTTGTTGATAAAATCTAAGAAATTGATCAATGGCGTCAAGTCTTCTTTGCCGTATTTTTGTTCAAAAGCCTCTTCATAGGCGCTGGCTTCGGTTCCTCGGTAAGAATAGTCGCCTTCTGACTCTGCTTTATAGAGTAGACCGTTTGTACCGAAATGCGCTTCGGTCCATCGATCATCATCGGGGACATCAACGACTAGTCGCAAGGTTTCCTCCGAGTCATTGACGGAGAAGCGGGTAAAGGCACTTTCCTCAGCAGCAACGCCGGCTTCATTGAGCATAGCCAAGGCGAGTGCTTCGTTCATGGAGGACTCGGTACTATTGCCGCGGACAACAAAACGAGAACGTCCCAGATATTCCTGGCCGTCTTCATATTTATCTAGACGGATCACCCAAGGGAGTTCTGCGGCAGTAATTTCATCCGCAGATTGATTGGTAAGGGTCCGCAAAGTCGAATTGCCTTTTAATTTTAAACCGACATTTTCAAAGGTTGTTCCGTCGATCGTTACCGAAACTTGGATCCATTCTTTACTGCCGTCTGCTTGATAAGCGGCGATCAAACTGTCTAATTCTGATTCATCCACGTCAATACTGATCGAGTGGACCGTGTCTTCTGTAAAAAAGCTGTCCGTTTCTTCGGAAGATTCTGTTTGAGTTGCTACCGCCAAATCTGTAGTGTTCGTTGCAGCATCTGCTGTGCAGGCTGTTAACGTAGTGGTCAAAACAAGTGCGGAACAAAATAGCACTCGTCGTAGATTCGTTTTTTTCATTTAGAAAAACTCCTTTGTTAATAAGTTGTTTAAAAAGTGTATAATGCTTAGCTTAAAGGAAGCTTAAAAACAAAATAAAGAGAATTCCCCTCAGTTTACGCAATACAAAAAGCTAAAATTGTTTTACAATTGAAGAGAAGAAACAGCTTAAAGCTTACGGTAAAAATATCGCTTCAAAGGAGTTGACAAAGAGAGGAGAGAGAGATGACCAATTTTTTAACATTAGTGAGGCGCTTTTGAGTAAGCCAAGAGACATAAAACATCGTCCAGATTGATAGAAAAACGACCGTGTTGCGACAGTATTTAGTGAAAGAAGGAATTGGATAATGCAAATTGTTAAGAACAATCAAGGATCGCTCTTGTTGCTACTAGGGGTATTGATTGGGGGAATAATCGGTATCTTCTTTAGTGGCTGGGTCAGCTATTTGAAACCAATCGGAGACATTTTTTTAAATGCCATGTTCGTTATCATTGTCCCATTGGTTTTTTTAAGTATGATCAATGCGGTTACTCGTACCAAAGGAGTTCAACGCTTAGGAAAAATTTTAATAACGACCCTGCTCGTGTTTGTCTCTACAGCAGTGGTTATTGCTCTCCTGTCCTATCTGATTGTATTCATTTACAATCCATTTGCGAATATTGATCCTAGCTCGATGCTTCCGCTAATGGGAGAAGTCACTCAAGAAGAAAGTAGGAGTTTTGGGGAACTTTTTGTACAAACCTTTACAGTGAGTGACTTTATCGAGCTGTTCAATAAATCGAATTTACTGCCGCTGATTATTTTCTCACTCTTTTTTGGTACAGCGATCACTTTGGTCGGTAAACCAGCAGAGCCTTTGCGTAAGGTCTTAAGTGCAGCAAATGAAGTCGTGATGAAGTTAGTCGAGTTGCTGATGCTGTTTGCTCCAATCGGTTTAGGTTGTTATTTTGCTTATACGATCGGTAGTTTAGGTCCGCAAATCATTGGTGGTTACATTCAATCGCTGATTTTATACATTTTGATCACGATTATTTATTACTTTGGGATGTTCAGCTTGTATGCTTTTTTGGCTGGGGGAAAATTGGGGGTCAAAGTATTTTGGCAAAATATTCTAGAACCGTCTTTAACAGCGTTGGGAACCTCCAGTAGCGCTGCCAGTATTCCTGCCAATTTGATCGCCACGAAAAAAATGGGTGTACCTGCAGATATTGCGGAAACCGTCATTCCATTGGGAGCGAATACGCATAAGGATGGTTCGGTCGTGGGTGGCATGTTGAAGGTCATTTTTCTGTTTACCTTGTTCCAACGTGATTTCCATAGCTTTTCGCAGATGCTGATCTTGATTGGTGTGTCACTGCTAGTAGGGATCGTGATCGGTGCTATTCCTAGTGGAGGGTTGACTGCAGAACTGCTGATCGTCTCTTTGTTTGGCTTTCCAATTGAAATGATTCCTGCGATTGTCATTATTAGTACATTGATAGATATACCAGCGACTTTGCTGAATTCTACCGGGAATACGGTTTGTGCGATGCTTGTCAGTCGTCTGGTGGAAGGCAAGGATTGGCTGAAAGCAAAACATTAAACATAAAAAAACTCCAAGCGCTGTCGTGTTTGGGGTTTTTTATGTACTTCGATCGCAAGCGAATAAGCGACTGAGTCAGGACATTTGTGGATATTTTCTAAAAGGTAGTTTAAGATAAAGATCAGGAGTCTGTTGGAACTCAGCCAGAAAAAGAAAAGGTGGGAGAACCATGCTCAAAAAATTTTCCTGGAAAAAAATACTGTTGCTTGTCATTGGTTTATTTGCTCTGTATATTATCGGCTCACGACTCAATTCGAAATACAATCTGGGGCCGACAGGTGAGGAAACAACGCTAGGGGAACCGTTGCGGATTGGTCATGGGACGTATACGATCAATGAACTGGAGGTTCTTGAAAGTCTCACATTGGACGATGAAGAAATGACTGTGGAAGACGGCGATGGTGTCTTTGTCATCGCAGATCTAACAATTGAAAACCATTTTTTTAATCGATCAATGCTTTTTTCCGCTCAAAATATTTATTTGCAGGCCGATGGAGAGTTCTACCCCTCTTATCAAGAGCTGACCTATTTTAGTGCTTTGGGTACACCAAAGCTGCTGGAGCGTCTTGCTGAAGAGTGGGACGGTGGTCTTTGTTGCAAGTAAAGAATGGCTGGAAGCAGAGGATGCGGCGATCTACATCATGGCATTGGCACGTGACGGCAGTGAACAAGATGGCTATATGTACTTGAATAGAGAAGTGGATTGAGCTGTAATTGAAACATAAAAGCGGGTTCTTTAACCAAATATTTGGTTAAAGAGCCCGCTTTTTAAATCGTTTACTTCTTTGGTTTATTGACAGTCAGCCAATGGTTTTAAGTGTCTTTCAGAGATTTCTTTGACTTTGTTTACACGACGAATATATTTTTCTTCTGCTAGAAAATCAGTGTTCATCCAAACATTGACGATCTCTAAAGCAATGGCTGAGCCAATGATTTTTCCTCCTAAACATAGGACGTTGCTATCCGTATGTTCGCGGGCTAGCTTTGCACAAAATGGGTCCTGACAGACGACAGCATCGATGCCATAAATTCGATTGGCGATTAGCGCACTACCATAACCGACCCCGTCCACAAAGATGCCACGGTCCGATTTTCCTTCTGCTACCGCCAGTGCAGCCGGGTAAACATAATCAGACAAGTCAGCTGCTTCTTTAGTATACGGCCCCATATCTTCGACTTTATGTCCCATACTTTGCAGCAATTCAATAATCTCCAATTTCAGATCCACACCTGCGTGGTCACTTGCTAGAATAATTTTCAAAAGAACGACCTCCTTTTTTTCTAGAGTACCATGTTTGCAGTAGTCTTGCTAGAGAAAACGGTGATTCAGTCGTGGAGGTTGCTTGTGCTGTTGAATCAAATCCAACTAAAAGTAGCAATGAAATCCTCAGAATCAAAAAAATAACAGAGTCTAATATATTACAGGTTGGAAAATTCTTGACTCAAGCATCACAAACCTTACAAAAAACATACGAGCAATTCACTAGAATTTTACATGCACAGTATATATTGAAAATATATCAAATATTTAGATAAAAAAATAAAAAGCAGAATTATACAGATCAAAAATGTTTAACAGGAGAGTTTTATGCCAAGATTTTTAAGAAAAGCAGCAATTGCCTTACGAAGATTTATTGTCAGCTTAGAACCAACCTCAAAAATGTCAAAACGAATACTTGTTGCAGCCTATACGTTTGTTTTGGTTCTTTTTGGACGTTATCAAAAGAGAAAACGCAGTGCCGTTCGGGTGATCAAAAACAATCTTCCACCTGAGGATGCTGAAAATCAAAAGAAAATCAATCAGATTTACAATGAAATCTTGTATTGCCGATTTATGTATCAGATCAATGCCAAGGAATATTTTACATACCAATTTGAAAAGCTGTCTCATACAGGTAGAAAGCTTTACCTCACGCGAGGAAATAAATACCGCTTTTATCGTAAATTCAACAATCCAAATTATTTGGATTACTTCAATATGAAAACAGAGACATATCGTAAGTTCAGCCAGTATTACAAACGAGATGTGCTGCCGATCTATAGCGAGGAAGACTATCCTGCCTTCTTGGTATTTGTTGGAAAGCATAAGAGTTTTATATACAAGCCCTCTGATGATTACGGCGGACATGGTGTAAAGATTTACCGCGTCGAAGAATATGAAAGTCTTGAGGACTTATTTAAGATTTTGGTCTTCAAGGGCTATTGTGTACTGGAAGAGCTGATCAGACAATCAGATGAGATCGCTAGAATCCACCCACAGTCTGTAAATACAACACGGGTCGTTGCTTTTAGAAGAGACGATGGTGAAGTAATGATTCAGTGGGCCTTCTTTCGTATGGGTATGGGAGGTAGCCACACAGACAATATGAGCGGTGGCGGACTTGGATCGATGGTCGATCCTGAGACAGGGATCTTATATGAAGAAGGTCGAGATTATTTAGGAAAGGTTCATTTGTTCCATCCAGATACAAATGTGAAAATCATTGGTCTACAACTACCGGAATGGGACCAGTTGCGAATGCTGGTGAAGGAGTTGTCCAATGTCGTGCCACAGGTCAGACTGGTCGGCTGGGATTTTGCTTACAGTGAGAAGGGTTGGGATTTTGTGGAAGCAAACTCACGACCACAGTGTCTGACTGCACAAATAACGACGATCAATGGTCGTTTGCATCAGTATTTGGAAATAGAGGAAATATTTGATCAAGAGGGAATAGAATATGCAGGCTAAGACTAAAATTGCTTTTACTGGAGACATGTCGTTTAGTGCCTTTTTCCAAAAAGGCTACCAAAAGAACGATCTGATCGATACGTCTCTACTGAATTTTTGCAACGAATGTGACGCGACAGTGATTAATTATGAAAGTCCGATCACACCGCTGAAACATACAAAGAAGAAGCGACTGGCGCATCGAACAGATCCTGAAGCATTGGATTTTATCAAGAAAAAATTCACTTATCCGATTCTTTCTTTTGCCAACAATCACATGATGGACTATAAGTCGATCGGCTTTATTGATTCGATCGAAGAAACAGAAAAAAGAGAGATTCCTTTTATTGGCGCAGGTCGCAACCGTGACGAGGCTTCTCAATATGTGATTATTGGTGAGGAAACAAAAGTCGGTATTTTAAGTGTACAGTACAAAATGCTGCGAAAATTGACCAAAAACTTTATGGGGCCTTTGCACGAATCCATGATCGATGATCTCCAAGAGCGGATCACGGAATTAAGGGCACAAGTTGACTGGATCGTGTTAGTCTACCATGGCGGTGACGAGTTTTTACATGCGCCGATGCCTTATACACGCAAATTGATCAAAACCTATCTCAACATGGATATCGATATAATCGTGGCTCATCATCCCCATGTCGTGCAGGGCTACGAACGTTTGAATGGTAAGCTAGTCTTTTATTCATTAGGAAATTTTCTTTTTGATAGTACCTATCAACGAGTACAGGAAGGCACAGATCAAGGGATGCTGGTTCGTTTGTTATTTTCCAAAGACACCTATGAGTTTGACAATTGTCCAGTAGCGATCAATCGGGAGCAATTTGTGGTTGAAAAAGGTGTGGACAGTCCCTTCTTTATTGAGATTACTCCTAAGAATTACAAGCGACTGTGGACCTATGAATCAGCACGAAAGCCCCAAGTTTTAGAGAATGCCAAAGATCTGCGAGTCACTGAGCTGGCAGAGATCAAAGAACAACGCTTGCAGCAAAAGTTGGAGCACAAGGAACGTTTAGAAAAAGTAAAACTGCATCGAATGGCGTTGGAAGGCTACACAATGCTGGAACCAAAGGAAGAAAATGAGGATTCTTTGCTGTCAGAAGAGCAAATCGACGACTCCGCTGAGCAACTCCTCCGGCAACAAAAGAAGCAGCGGAGACGTAGTCGCAGAAAAACCAAACGACTGGTGAAAAGAACGCTTCGCAAGATTTTTTTCGAAAAGCAAAAAAATTATCGGAAGTGGGTGTTGAGAGTGGGTCGTTTCATGAACAAACTTTTTAATCGTGGGAGAAATGTCTATCAATGAGTAAAAAAAAGGTAACGACGTACATCATTATGGCCGACGGGAAAGGCACTCGATGGAACCATTACCAAGGAATTGAAAAACACCTGATCGAAATCGACGGAGAAACGATCATTGAACGAACCATTCGATTGGTGAGTCAGTTTGATCCAAATGCGGAAATCATCGTAACGTCACATGATCCTAGCTATACCTTTGCAGGAAGCACGCGTTACGAGCCGTTGAATAATCAACTAGAGATTGATCGTTTCACCGTGGAGTTGATTGACACAGGTGTCTGCTTTCTTTATGGAGACACCTATTATACGGAACGTGCCATTCGAAAAATCGTCAAAAAGCACAATGACTCGCTACTCTTTTTTGGAACAGCCAAAAAAATCGTAGCGATCAAGGTGACCGATGAGAAGCAGATGCGCAAACATTGTCAACATGTCCGACAGCTATATTTAGATAAGAAGATTGAAAAGTGTATTGGCTGGCAATTATATCAGTCGTTTGAACAGCTGCCTTTTGAGAAACGGCAGATCAAAGGCCATTTTGTGTTATTTGAAGATGAGACCATAGATTTCAACACACCCAAAGATTATAAAAAATTTTTACGTATACATTAGACTGATCAATTGCTAATAAAAGGATACTGGCCGACGAGTAAGAAAGGATAGACATTGCATGGATACTATTTTATCGAATAAGAAAAGAACGAACTTGTCACTTACCCTAGACTCGCTAAAACTTGCTGCACTACATATTTTTGTGACCCATTTAAAGATCATTTACTTTGTTTTCAAATTGTTTCCTTCAAAGAACCAAGTGGTTTTTATCAGTCGACAGTCAGACACACCATCCATTGATTTTGAAATGATCATTGGCGAGCTAAAGAAAGATTCTTTAGAAGTGGTGGTTCTTTGCAAGCAAATGGAGAAAAGCAAGCTAGGCTACCTCAAGTACTATTTTCATATCTTGAAACAGAGCTTTGTCTTGGCCCGATCTCGTGTCTGTATCATTGATACCTATATTATCCCGGTGTCTGTGTTGAAGCACAAGAAGAGCCTGAAGATTATCCAAATCTGGCACGCTATCGGGAAGATCAAGAAGTCAGGCTATCAGACACTCGGAAAAAAAGGTGGTCGGGACGAGGCACTTTCTCGCGGGTTGAAAATGCATCGCAATTATGATTTTATTATTGCCGGTGCCGAATACTGGAATCCTTTTTACTGCGCATCCTTTGATGTTATGGAGGACAAACTCAAAAATTTTGGCTTGCCACGTATGGACTACTTGTTGGAAAAGAAAGAGCCCCTCAAACAGGAGATTCTTAGTCAGTATCCTCATCTTTGTAATGGGAAAAAGAATATTGTCTATGCCCCAACATTTAGACGGACAAGGGCAGTGGATGTCAATGAGTTCGTGAAGAATTTTCATCATGATAAGTTTAATTTGATCGTTAAGCTGCATCCTCATGATCCTCATCGGGAAGTGATCGAAGACGAACAGGTTCAGATCATTGAGGACTACACGGCAACCCAGTTATTATCACTGGCAGACTATTTAGTGACGGATTACTCATCGATTGCCTTTGAGGCGGCACTAATTGATCTGAAGACGTTCTTTTATGTTAATGATTATGATTTGTATATGAATGAAAACGGCTTGAATTTGGATTTAAAAAAAGAGAGTCCTACAATCGTAGCGAGTGATGCCCAAGCGCTTCATGCTGCGTTGAATTCAGAAGTCTATGACTTTGAAGCCTTTAAACGATTCAAAAAATTGGTCTTACCTGAAGAACTAGGAAACGCGACAAACAATATCGTCACGCTGATCAAAGAGATGCTAGCGTATATGGAGCAAGCATGACAACTATTCTCAAGAAACTCGAAAAAAAATTAAAATTGTTCTTACTGTTTTGGCGTAGGATCGTTTTTGCTGAAAATCACTTTGGTGTGCCCTTATGGAGACGGTTGCTACTCAACTTCAGTGGCGGCTATGTGGCGGATCAGGCAATTATTTATGATTTTAAACGCAACGATAAAAAGCAATATCTCTCTGAATTTGATTGGTACAAATCAAGATATATCAATGAGCCTTTTGATGCGATGCTGAACAACAAATTGATTTGTTCAGAGGTTTTTAAACACTATCTGGATTTTCCAGAGACGCTCTTTGTCAAAAATAAAAAGCAGTTGATCAATTACCGATCACCAGAGCACACGATCGCCGCCTTGCTTGCCCAGCTAAAAGACCACGCCGCCATTTACATTAAACCGATTAATTTGGGCAAAGGCAATGGTGTTCATTTATTGGAATTCATTGATGGTAGCTTCTATATGGACCGGGAAAAAGCGACGCCAGCAACCATCATTGCTACTTTAAGTAAGACGCAAAACTGGTTTGCGACACCTGGGATCAAACAAGCCCCCTATCTGAATGCTATCTATGAGAAAACTAGCAACACAATCCGAATGATCACTGTCAAAGATCCAGAGACACAATGCTTTAAGGTATTGTTTGCTGTTCAGCGCATTGGCGTGAAGGCCTCTATCCCTGTGGACAATGGCAGTCGCGGTGGGCTCATCAGTAACGTTGATTTGGAAACCGGTGTACTGAGTGCCGCCAGATCGATCCAATCTTTAGGAGAATACGCACGGCATCCAGACTCACAAAATCCGATTGAAGGGGTCAAAATTCCACATTGGCAAGAGATGGTTCAGGAAATTTTGGAGGCATCCAATCAATTCCCTTATTTGAATTTTATCGGCTGGGACATTTTACCTAATGATCAAGAAGGACTTTCTGTAGTTGAAGCCAATACTTCGTCTGGCGTCAATATCATTCAGATCTGGGGACCACAGCGTGACGGGGAACTAGGTGCCTTTTATCGTTCCCATGGCGTAATCAAATAAGAACCAGCTGTAAGCATCAACCTGATGAGAGGGCGCCGGAAATTACTTCTAGCGTTGCCGATCATCAGGTCTTTTTTTGTGGACAGCTATTTTAAATTTTCGACAAAATTTGATGAGAGGCGAAATATCTTTTTAATGCAAACCTAGAATGATTTTGCTAACTAAAGAATGTATGTTACGGTAAATATATAAGCAATTAGAAGGAATCGTATCTATGAAAAGCTGGGTTGAGAAGTATTTCTGTATTTTTCTTAGGAGGTGACGTTTGTGTTTTAAAAAATTGTTAATGTGGGCTGTAGTGCTGTATTGTTAAGCGCGGTCGCTTTATATGGGTACCATATCTATCTAAGCAAAGAAATCTTTTGGTGGCCAGGTTTGCTGATCATAGTGGCAGTCTTGTTCAATTGGTATCGGTTGAGAAAAGTAAAATAATCTGTAGGTATTAAATGAGTTTTACTGATATATTCTGGTATTCGCCGTTTCCTATGTCTTGTTGCTTCTTTTTGGATGAGTATTGAAATATTGAATAGAGAAATGAGCTCTGACAAAAATAGTTGTCAGGCTTTTTTTGTTGAAATTGTTAGATGAGAATAAACTATTTCAGTTGAAAGCTGAGAATAAAGAGAAGTAAACGACATCTCAACAGTTAGATAATGTGTTTCTATTCCTCAATAATATAGTAGAGCAGGCGGGACGAGTATTCAAGTATGATTTAGACTAGCTTTCTAACTGAAAACAAATGATTTATCGCTCGTTTTATCGCTTGAAAACGAGCGATAAATTGTTTTTCGTGATACAATAATAAAAAAATTGCAAGGAGATAGCGATGAAACCGCCATTTAGCAGCATCGGGTTGGAAAAGTATTAGAGAGAGCTTTTCGAATAAAAAAATTCTTCAATTTACTGCGACACCTTATAGGAATGATGGAAAAAAGATTGAGGGTAAATTAATCTTTAATTACAGTTTAGGACTTGCCCAAAATAATGGTTATTTTAAGCCTATTGATTTTTATCCTATACAAGAATTCGAAGAAAAGAAATCAGATGAAAAAATTGCTGAGAGGGCAGTAGAATTACTGAAACAAGATATCAATGAGGGGTTAGATCACGTGCTTTTAGCTAGAACAAATAGCCGTGATCGAGCAGATGAAGTGTTTACACAGATTTATTCAAAATATCAAGAATTAAACCCAGTAGTCATCCATTCGGGGCACAACAAACGAGATAACAAGAAATCTTTGAAAAAAGTAAAAGATGGTGAATCAAAGGTTGTCGTTTGTGTTGATATGTTTGGTGAGGGAATTGATATACCCTCATTAAAAATAGCTGCAATTCATGATAAATATAAGTCGCTACCAATTACATTACAGTTTATTGGTAGATTCGCAAGGACAAGCTCTGGGAATTTAGGAAATGCTAAGCTAGTAACAAATACTGCAATTGATGATTTGAAAGAGGGGATTGATGATTTATATCATCAAGATTCTGATTGGAATCAGTTACTCAGTATCAAATCTAGTACTTCAATTGAAAAAGAAATAGAGTTAGGAGAGTTTATCAATAACTTTAAAAAAGGTCATGCGGAGGAGTACGATTTATCGCAACTAAAATGAAAATTAGTACAAGGATGTTTAAATATCAATCCGAGATTATCGCTATAGACATTTGGAAAGAAGTATTAAATCCTGAACGAACGACTCCAATATTAAATGAAGAAGAGTTTGTGTATATATTTATTGAAGAACTAGAAGAAAACGTCGTTTGGTCAGAGCAAAAAGATATAATTGAGTACGGATATAACTTTTTTGTGATTTATTATGATAAAGAACATGGAATTGTACACATAAACGAGACGGATGAAGGAAAAGGAAGAAGATTAGTTGAAAAAATTTTTGCAAATGCACTTTAAGTTTTTTTGGTATGAAAGACTTATCCAACGATTGATTACTTTATGGATTTAAGAGAGCAATACTGGGTTTAATTATTGCAAGATAAAAGTAACAACTGATGTTGGACTTTAAATGCGAGCTGGAATCTTGCCTTTGTGGCCCGCTGCGCGTCACAGGAAATCAAACCGGCTTTGTTTTGAAAAAAGTTATTGAAATAAAAAGAATCCCTTGTCAAACACTAATTTGACAAGGGATTTTTGGTAGGGAATCATATCATTTTCAATGAAAATCAAGCATTTCATAAGTTGAAAAACGTTGATTTATCGGCTTTCCCCATCCTTATTATGTTGGCTCTAATGGTCACTCCCACTCAATATAAGTTGCTTGCTTAAAATGTTGATATATCAACATTTGTTTGCGAGTAAACCTGTTTTGGTAGGGAAACGGTAGGGTCAAAACCGTATTGCTTGATTCCCGTTAAAATTTGCAATACTGGATTCTGTTGCATCTTTGAATTGGATGTTTCCTGTCATTTGTACTGCTAAACTCTCATCATTTTTGCTCCAAAGATGAGCATAATGCTTTAAAGTGATTTCTGGACTTGAATGTCCTAATCGTTGAGATACGACTAGAATATCGGCATTGAATTCATTGATTAGGTAACTTACATGAGAATGACGTAATCCTTTACCTTGAATAATAGGTACATGAGCTAATTTTGCATATCGCTCAATAATTCGTTGGATAGTAGAACGATATAAAGGTAAGTCTGTATAACTTAAGACAAAATGTTCGATACCATGAGCTTTTTGTACTTTTCTCCATTCTTTTAAAACTAGAATTGTATCCTCATCTAACGAAATAGTTCGCATTCCATTTTCTGTCTTAGTATAGGGTTTTCGAGCAAAATTGTCTTGATTTTTCATATCTAAGGTATGATGGATGCGTAGTTTTTTTCTTCGTAAATCAATGTCATTCCAATGTAGAGCTAATCCCTCGCTTACCCGAATTCCTGTCATATAATACAACCAGATTCACTAGTGTTGCATTAAAATTTTAACATCATTCCCATGCACAAAAAAATCCTTTATAATGAAACTTGGATGACTTATCCAAGACCATAATAAAGGACTCAAGCATGGATAAGTATAAAACAAATTC
>NZ_JBSMVT010000036.1:0-20794 GCF_053760925.1 Enterococcus olivae | reverse complement strand
AGCGACGTGTGTTCGTTTGCCAATATCAATACCTAGATAAAACATAAGCACACCTTCTTTACAAAATTTGGATTGATGGCCACTCAACTGAAAAGCGTCACTACCTTGTTCTAGATACGGAGTAAGGCATTTGCCTTCAACATCTAACTCATTCGTAAACAGCTTAACAGAGAGAGGGATTAGTCTTTCGATTACGAGTTTGAAAACTCAAGGAAGAAACAATCTACCTCTCAATCCATTAAGTATATTTTCTCAAATAATTGAGTAAATACCAAATAAAAAATAACAAAAGGTTCCTAAGGTTCTCCTCTAAAAATCGGAAGATTAAAGCCTTAAATATAATATACAAGGAAGAGATGGAATAATTTAAAAAACCATCTCTTCCTTTTTTAGTTTATAAGGAGGAAAAATTATGAGGCTGGTCCTTTTAGGGTTACCTGGTGCTGGGAAAGGCACCCAAGCTAAAAGAATCGCAGAGGAGTACCACCTGACGGCTATTTCAACTGGTGAAATGTTACGAGAAGCAGCCAAGGAGAAAGATACATTCGGACTCAGAGTGCAAGAATATATGAATAAAGGAGAGCTAGTTCCAGATGAGTGGATAAACGGTTCTGTTGCAAAGTTTTAAATCTACTATCAAATAAGGTAGAATAATAGAAAAAGATAGCAGGAGGAATGACGATGAATCCTTTTAAAGGAAAGCAATTTCAGCAGGATGTGATTATTGTAGCCGTGGGCTACTATCTTCGTTATAACCTTAGCTATCGTGAAGTTCAAGAAATCTTATATGATCGTGGCATTAACGTTTCTCATACGACGATTTACCGTTGGGTGCAAGAATATGGTAAACTACTCTATCAAATTTGGAAAAAGAAAAATAAAAAATCCTTTTATTCATGGAAAATGGATGAAACGTACATCAAAATTAAAGGAAAATGGCATTATTTGTATCGAGCCATCGATGCAGATGGTTTAACCTTGGATATTTGGTTACGTAAAAAACGGGACACACAAGCAGCCTATGCTTTTCTTAAGCGGTTAGTGAAGCAGTTTGATGAACCGAAGGTTGTAGTCACAGATAAAGCCCCCTCTATTACAAGTGCCTTTAAGAAACTAAAAGAATACGGCTTTTATCAAGGGACAGAACATCGTACCATTAAATACCTGAATAATTTGATTGAACAAGACCATCGTCCAGTAAAGAGACGCAATAAATTCTATCGAAGTTTACGCACTGCCTCTACCACGATTAAAGGCATGGAAGCCATTCGAGGATTATATAAGAAAACCCGAAAAGAAGGCACTCTCTTCGGGTTTTCGGTCTGTACTGAAATCAAGGTATTATTGGGAATCCCAGCTTAAATCATAGATACCGTAAGGGATTTTATTCTTTATTTAAAACTTTGCAACAGAACCGATACATTTATACCTATTTATGAAAAGAAAAAAGAGAAACGTACTGAAACTGAAAATAGGGTTTTTGATTTTTCTAGCCTACAATATTTTGAAGATACGCTTCAAAATATAAAAAAAAATAAAGATCGACTTAATGAAAAAGCATAGTATAGAGGTTGCTTCTCTATACTATGCTTTTTTGTATGCAGTATTATTTGTTAGACAGAAAATATTTAATACCTGACGCAACTAACAGTCCAGCAACTAAACACACTAGTATAATCGAACCAAAAAATATTATGCTAGCTCGTATTTCTTCATTTGAAAAATAGTAGAGAAAAGCAATTCCTATTAAAAGGACGATAATAAGTAATAACCAAATTGTCTTATTATTCATTATGAATCCTCCTTTCAAATTCTTCTAAGTCTACTTTTACATACTCTAAATTTTCGTTGACTTCGATAAATGAAGGTACTTCTGTTACTTGAAAATCAGCTAATTCCTTCTTATCTTCAGAAGTTAATAAATCTGTATCCACATAAAAGATTTTTATAGGTGATTTTCGTATAGCTTCTTCATTTTCTATTATTAATTTTCTGCAATATATGCAAGTGGATCTTCCAAAGTATATTAGTTCATCATTTTGAGTTGGTTCTGTAATGTCTTTAAATTTGACTAGATCAATTTTTTCTACATTATCACTTTCTAGTGCCTTCTCGTATAAACCAATTTCTTTGTCGATTATTACTTGCTCAAAATTAGAACTATTCAAAGTTTCAGAACTACTTTTTGTACCATTGTCTGAAGGGGAATTACATGCTGAAAGAATGGGTATTAAAAACAATAAGATCAAGAAATGTTTATAGGTAGTCATTTGCTTCACAGAATGATTTGATTGGTCCATATTTTTTAAATTTCTTACAGCCAGCTGACATACCCCATTTAGTGAAAGCGGTAGTTATTTCAGTAACAACTGCTGTACCAGCAATGACACCAACCGCCTTAATAGCTAGTATTAGTAGAGCGGGTAATGCAAAGGTTGTAATAGTACCTTGTTTTGATTCGTTTGCTAAAGCTTCTACTTTTTCCCATTCTTCACCAGATTTTTCAGCATTTGCATATTGCTCATCTGTAAAGACACCATCAGTTACAATATCATAACTTAGAACCCATTTTTGACTAGCATAATCGTATTCTGAATACTCTGTAATTTGACTAAGAACCAATTCAAATTCTTCTTGATCAATTTGATCTAATTTTTGATAGATATCCTCGTTTTCAGAAGCAAAAGCATTTACAGTTGGTAGTAATATGTTAGAAAATAAACATGCTACCAAAGCAATTATAATTGCTTTGAAAAACTTTTTGTTACTCATTTTTTGTTCCATTTTAATTCCTTCTTTCTTTTTTTTCTTTTTTTTTACATGCTCATATTACCCTGTATAGTTGTTGATATACTAGCAATCCTTAATGGCAATAGCGCAATTTCTCATTGCTAAACGGATTTAAACACCGTATTATTAAATATATATACTTTTAAGGAGGTTTTATTTTGGAAATTGGAGATCGAATAAAAAATGAAAGAAAAAAAAGAAGTATCTCACAGCAGCAACTTGCTGATTATCTAAATATTTCAAGACAAGCCGTTTCGAGATGGGAGAATAATATATCTTTACCAGACTTGAATACCTTAGTTTTAATTGCTAAGTATTTTGACCTTAAATTGGAATATTTTACTGAAGATATTATTTTAGAGCGAACAGAGGAATCAAAAGAAGAATCGATAGAAAAATTAAAAGAAGAATCCAAAGAAGAGCTAGAGAAATCTGAAGAAAAAAATATTCGAGAAAAAACAATTGAAAAGGCAACACCTTATATTCTTGTATTAACGGCTATTGTAACGATGATTCTATTATTACCGTCTAAGGTTAAGGTACCCATATTATTTTTTGGATTGTTATTCATAATCTTTTTTGTTTCTTGTCTACTTATTTATTATATTATTAAAAACTATTTATCACAGAATTAAGAAGAATAATTAAGAGCCATCATTAATGAAATAGTGATGATTTACAGCGATCTTAGCAGATAACTATCCACAAAAAAGTTTGAAAATCTCTTAGAATGCTTGTGTGAGCACGGAGAAATCTAAAATTCAGCTACTTGGCTTCATTTTAAATTCGTGCTATAATGAGTGTGCGAAATGTGAAGATTTCGAGCATGTATAGCACAAAAGCCCAAACCTATGTCCGTAGGTTGGGCTTTTTTTGGTTCTGTTGCAAAGTTTTAAATCTACTATCAAATAAGGTAGAATAATAGAAAAAGATAGCAGGAGGAATGACGATGAATCCTTTTAAAGGAAAGCAATTTCAGCAGGATGTGATTATTGTAGCCGTGGGCTACTATCTTCGTTATAACCTTAGCTATCGTGAAGTTCAAGAAATCTTATATGATCGTGGCATTAACGTTTCTCATACGACGATTTACCGTTGGGTGCAAGAATATGGTAAACTACTCTATCAAATTTGGAAAAAGAAAAATAAAAAATCCTTTTATTCATGGAAAATGGATGAAACGTACATCAAAATTAAAGGAAAATGGCATTATTTGTATCGAGCCATCGATGCAGATGGTTTAACCTTGGATATTTGGTTACGTAAAAAACGGGACACACAAGCAGCCTATGCTTTTCTTAAGCGGTTAGTGAAGCAGTTTGATGAACCGAAGGTTGTAGTCACAGATAAAGCCCCCTCTATTACAAGTGCCTTTAAGAAACTAAAAGAATACGGCTTTTATCAAGGGACAGAACATCGTACCATTAAATACCTGAATAATTTGATTGAACAAGACCATCGTCCAGTAAAGAGACGCAATAAATTCTATCGAAGTTTACGCACTGCCTCTACCACGATTAAAGGCATGGAAGCCATTCGAGGATTATATAAGAAAACCCGAAAAGAAGGCACTCTCTTCGGGTTTTCGGTCTGTACTGAAATCAAGGTATTATTGGGAATCCCAGCTTAAATCATAGATACCGTAAGGGATTTTATTCTTTATTTAAAACTTTGCAACAGAACCTTTGAAATAGATTCAACAGAATCAAAGTCAAAGTTTCCTTTCCTTTTCAGATTGTCTTCCAAATCTTTCTTTGAATAATTTGCTATGTCATATTGTTGAACTTGTTTATTCAGTAAGTAAGATCGAATTTGAAAATTAAATATTAAAACTAAGCCTATAAGAAAAATGGTAATTAAAAGTAAACTTAAAAAAATACGCTTGATTCTTTTTATCATTTTTAGATTCCTAGAAATGGAGCAGGATCTACGAATCCAGACCAATTTGAGCTAGTCGCTATTCCAAAATGTAAATGAACTCCAGTTGAATTTCCTGTAGTCCCCATGGTGCCAATGGTCTGGCCAGCACTCACTGATTGGCCTAGTGTAGCAATAAAATTACTTAGGTGAAGGTAATATGAGTAGTAGCCATCTCCGTGATCAATAATAATGTAATTACCTGCGGATCCATCAAAGGATGCCTGCACTACAGTTCCTGATCTAGATGCCATGATAGGCGTTGACGAAGTTCCACCCATATCTATACCATCGTGAAAAGATCCAGAGAATCCAGTAGGATCAGCTCTTCCACCAAATGGACTTGTGACAATAATGTTGGCTACGGGTGCGCCCCAACCAGAAGAACTAGGGCTTTGAACCTGATTATTATTGGAAGAATTATTGTTGTCTTGGTACTTATCTTGATTAACTGAGTTAGATTCTTTATCCGAAGTTTCATTTGTGATCTGTTTTTCTTCCTGCGTATCAGTATTTCCTTGACCTGTTCCTATGTCTTCGTTACCATCTATTTGTGATACTTCGTTTTTCTGATCTTTTATAATAGATGCAGATTCTTCCTCTTGAGCTTTTAAAATAGCCGCAGCTTCTGCTTCTTTTTTCTTTTTCTCTGCTAGGGCTTTAAGTTCCTCTTCCCTTCTTTTTTCTGCTTCTTGTTTTTGATTTTCAAATTTTTCTTTCTCGGATTGCTCTGTCGCCAAAGAAGCGGATATCTCATTAATTTTTATACTTTGATTCAATTTAGCTTCTATAAGATTTTTTTCTTTCTCTTCGAGAGAGCGAGTTTCCTTTTCCGCATCTATAACTTTTTTCTCAGCTTCTTTTTTTAATTTATCTAAACTTTCTTTATCATCTATCTGAGCCTGCATAATCTCATTACTAGCAGAAATAAGCTTAGTCATACCAAAGGCTGCTGTGACTGCATCTGATAATGATTCAGCGTTTACCATGACAGATATTATAGAGTCACTTTTTTGATTTACTTGTGCATTCCGAGCTTGTTCTTCGATAAGTTTATTTCTAAGGTGTATTTTTTCCTCAAGAGTAGTAATTTTTTGATTAATTTCGGTAAGTTTTTTCTCAGATGTGTTTTTTTCCTTTAGCACTTTTTGATATTCATTTTCTAGCTGAGTTATTTTGTTATCTAAATCAGTAAGATAAATTTTAGCTGATTTTTGATCTTTCACAATCGTTTCAATTTTATCATTTTTTTCTTTAATTTTTTCCTCAATAGTCTGCGCTTTAACTAATATACTATTACTAAAAAATAGCGAAAACACAATGACTGAGGTAGATATAATTATTTTTTTCAAATTGATTTTTCACTTCCCTTATTTTTAATTGTGAAGAAACATTTTACAAATATTCTCCTCTCTATTTTTATGTGTATTACAGGTTCTATTAGGAACTGTAATTGGAATTACTATACAAAAAGTAATAGGATCCATATGCTACATTTCAATTTAATAGACAGATTTAAAATAACTAAAACTTATGGAGATTTTGTGGAGTAGAAACATATCTACATAAAATTCACACAACTGTAAAGTATGATATCAAAAGTTAATATAGGAGAACGAATTTAGTGGATAAAATATTGAGACTTACGAAACCTTGGGACTATCTCATTATTATTGGAGTTATTATGGCATCATTTTTACCATATTTACTATTTGATACTAATAAAAATGAAAATAATAGAGAAAGTAAAGATGTAATTGCAGTTGTTAAAATAGATGGAGAAGTCGTAGACAAATTTAACTTATCACAAGTTAGTGAGTCTTTAGAAAAAACATATTATCCTCAAAAAGGGAAATACAATATTATTGAAGTAGCTCCAGGGAAAATTAGGGTAAAAGAAGATAATAGTCCTGATCAAATTGCTGTTCGTACAGGCTGGATTAGTAGACCAGGGGAAATGAGTATATGTTTACCTCATAAATTGATTGTTGAAATTTTAGGAATAGAAGAGAATCCATTAATTTATTAGTATGACTAATAAATAATACAAATCCTACATTTACATTGATTACAGAATGGAGCCGAACTAGACTTTTAATAAGAAAAGTCATAGATATCAGGCCAAAGTAAGTACTATCGTTATAATTGATTATATTAGGAATGTTGCATGTAGCACGTTTTATTAGAGATGACTAGGTTATAAAAATATTAATAATTGATATTAATAGGGATGGTGGTTATCATTACAGTGGATAATACTTATTTAACAGATGTATTTAATCAATACAAAACACGCGAAAATTTACTTTATCAAACTTGGTTTATAAAAAGTGAAAAACGCTTGAGAGCGTTTAAAAGAGTTAGAAAATATGTACAACTATTTATCAAACATGTCAATAACGGAACCTTTCCAACAGACTTTAAAAATTCAGCATTAGAGGACATAATGGATGTAATTGCAGAACAAACAGAAATTTTTAAAGGAGCCAAACATGCATTTATGTGGAAACCTAAATTGAGAATTCCAGATATTTATGAAAATAGGGAAAATCAGTTAGCTTTTTCACATTGTCTTGATCAAATTCTTAAAGCTAATCAAGAAATAAAAATGTTATTAGCTGTAAATATTCTAACAGAAAAGAAAATCAGAGGGCTTGGTCCCGCTGTCGCAAACATTTTATATTTTCTTGAACCCACCATTTTTCCTCCTTTTAACACAGCTATTGTCAATGGATATAATTACCTAACGGGTTCAAAAATTCGCTTAGGTAAATGGGAAGACTATTTTAAACTTCGTGATGGTATGATTGAGCTCAACTGCAGAGGAGGACAATTTTCGAAAGATTTGGGTGCTATTTCAGCTTTTTTATTTGATATTGGTAAACTAAACTATATTGTTCGCGAAAATGAAGAGGAGTATATCAGAATTTCAGAAAGTAACACTCAGAAATTAATAAAAAAGAAGCTGGAAAAAGAAGATTCCAAAAATGTACACCAAAAAATCCAATATATCTTAGCTACTTTAGGTAATGAGATAGGTTATCATGCGTGGATTGCCTCAAATGATCATAATAGAATGGTAGATGGGAATCGCTTAGGAGATGTTTCTTTACCTCTGTTACCGGAAAAAATCTATCAATTACCAATTTCGTTAAGTAGGACAATTGGTTTGATTGATGTTATTTGGTTTTCAAAAAATGGGGAACCGGTGTGTGCTTTTGAGGTTGAAAAGTCGACATCAATAATTTCTGGGATGAATCGAATGGATGATTTGTATTCGATTCATCAAGAAAATTTGATGATGTATATCGTATCACCAAATCAACGTGAAGAGGAAATACGAGCACAATTTAATAGACCACATTATATGCGTAATCAAAATTTGCATGATCACTTACGATACATTCTGTTTACAGATTTGGAGAAACATGCTAATTTTATGAAGAAATTTGGCAAAGATTTTACAATTTTAGCCCCGATATCTCATTATCCAAGTGGTGAACTAGTTCGGTAGTTATTCTGGACAAAGAAGTTAAAATTAATACGTTTAATTATAGTATAAATAAGCATTTTGGCAGAATTAGAAATCAATCTTTCTTTTTTTTACACGTAGTCCCCACATTTATAATGGCGCTCATTGCTATTGAATGTCCTGATAACATCAAGAAGAAAATCATCACATTAATGCTGCCCATGCTTCCATTTTAGTAACTTTTCGTTGAAGAAAATTGCGGATAGAGTGATTACTATCCATTCATAACCTAGAAATGTTATCTAAAAAGCTATTTTCCTTATATTCATCGGAGATAATGGTTTTATTTGCACTTAAAAAAGAAACAATAAATCTTACTTCTAGAATTCCTTGGTGTATGGACTACTCCATACACCAAGGAATGTTATGGACTACTGGTGGAATGCATCGAGTGGATGGAATGATATGGATCATTTTCTTTGGTGTCAGAAATACATAAAGAAAGGTTATAAACCACGCATGCCTTATTCGTTTTATAAAGAGTAAAGTTAGACTAAATATTTTGATAGAACCATTTCTATTCTGAACCATGAATTTAGTGAATTTTAAAGGAGTGTGAAATATAAATCACACTCCTTTAACTTATTTTAACCGTGATTTCAAATCGCTTAGTTCACTACTTAAGATATCATTTTGCTCTTTTAAATTTTCAAGATCCTGTTTCAATTGTTCGTCATCTTTTTCATTATGCGATCCTGAGTGCATACCCCTCATCATAAATATCATCATTATCGGACATAATAAAAGTAATAACCACTGCATTGTCATCGCTCCTTAACTAAGTTCTTTAGAGTAGCAACTTCTTCTTTTAATTGCTCAGTTTGGATTTTTAAACTTGCTATATCATTTTCGGAACCAGTGTGTTTTGAATGATCTTCTCCATGCATATGATGATGCCCAGCATGTCCGTGCCCTTTATGCATAAACATCATTGAGATAGGGCAAATTAGTAGTAATAGTAGTGGTAAGAGATTAAGTAATGCTTCCATGTAAATCTTCCTCCTTAGATTTTTTGAGATAGATGTAAGTTAATATAGAGCCAATTAATAGGACTATGGACAGGACTTGAGCCATTCTCAAGTTTGCTGTTAGCATTAAACTGTCGGTCCGTAATCCTTCAATCCAGAATCTCCCGACGGAATATAGTGAAACATAAATTAAAAATATTTGCCCAAAGAACATTCTATTTCTAGACACCAGAAGCAAAATAATGAGTACTCCTATATTCCATAAAGACTCATATAAAAAAGTCGGATGATGGTAGGCCCCATCAATATACATTTGATCAATTATGAAAGATGGGAGTTTCAGAGATTGCAGGAACTCTATGTCTACAATTTCTCCATAGGCCTCTTGATTCATAAAATTTCCCCATCGTCCAATGATTTGTCCAATTACTATACTGGGAGCAACTACGTCAGCAACATTCCAAAAAGAAAGATTTTTCTTCTTGCAATAAATAACCCCTGTCAATACAGCACCAATTAATCCACCATGTATTGCTAGACCACCTTCCCAAATTTTTAAGATACTTAAAGGATCATCAATGTACAAAGGTAATTCAAAAAGTACATAGTATAATCTGGCCGATATAATAGAAACTGGCAATCCATATAACAACAGATCAACAATTGTATCCTCAGGCAATGCCGCACGCTTTGCTCTTCTATTAGCAACAAAATATCCGATTATGATCCCAAACACTATGAAAATGGCATACCAATAAATAGTAAATGGACCAAACGAAATAAATACTCTGTCGTAGGGTTCTCTCAAATTCTTCCCTCCTTCCTAATGAACTTGTTTTGACTATAGCAGGCTATTATGGAAATTTTATGTAGACTTTTTGACAGATATATTAGTACACATTTTCTACACAAGTTTTTTTATCATTATATTAAAAGGAGTGATCTAATATAAATATTAATTTAATGAAAAAAAGCATGCTATTTCTATTATTTTTTGTCTTTGCTTTATCCCTCGCGATTACATTGATAATCAACTTCCCTGGTTTGCTCAAAATCAATTTATTCTTTCAAAGCGATATAAATTTTCAAAACTGGAGTAGATCTCAAGTTAATCAAGATTTTAGAAATTTAATGGGCTATTTAAATAATCCTTTTCAAAAAGAATTGGTTTTTGATAATCTATACGTCTCAGATCGCGGTATAAACCATTTTAAAGATGTTAAATTTTTGTTCCAGCTTAACTATTCATTGCTTTTTTCTACGAGTAGCGTTCTTTTATACCTAAACAGGAAAAAATTAGTAACGCGTGATCAAGTCAGAGAAATCACTAGTTTAATCAAGTGGATGATAATATCAGTCTGTGTAATGGCACTTCTGTTTTTTGATAAAGCATTTGTGCTTTTTCATCAAGTATTTTTTGACAATGATGATTGGATGTTTGACTATCGTACAGATCCAATTATCAGTTTTTTACCGGAAACATTTTTCTTTTTATGCTTTTTATTAATTGTAACTATAAGTGTTTCTACTTTGACAACAATTCATCATTTGTTTAATAAAGAAGAACGTACTTTATGAATAGCCTAAGGAGGGATGGTCTTGGTCGAACGCAAAATACAGGTATCGAATTCAGAGTTAGATGTTTTAAAGTTTATCTGGAGATATGAACCGGTAACATGTGGTTTAATAACACATGGAATGCAAGAGCGTAATAGTTGGCATCCCTCCACAACAAAAACGTTAATAAGAAGGTTGTTAGATAAAAATGTGATCACGTTTAACACTTCAAAAAACCAAAGATACTACACTTCACTGATTAAGAAGCAAGAATTTTTAGAAACCGAAATACAAAGGTTACTTTCTGGAATGGATGAAGGTTGTATCTCAGAAGTAAGCTACTATTTAAACGGATTGGTTAAACGTTCTGACACGGAGGAATTCAATGATTTCAAAATATAATCTTTATGGAATGACTTGTGCAGTTTGCGCAACAACAATAGAGAAAAAAATTCATGAGTTGGATGGAGTATATTTCGCTAAAGTTAACTTAACAACTGAGGTTCTAAAATTGGAATATGATGAAGGTGTTTTGTCTAATCATACAGTTATAACAGCTATTCAAGACATTGGTTATGACGCTGAGATTCGAAAAAAAACTGAGATAAAGGTATTTGGAATAAGTGGAATGACTTGTGTGTCCTGCGCTAACAAAATTGAAAATGTAGTTAAATCAATGACTTATGTCAAATATGCCAACGTAAATTTTGAAGCAGAAAAACTCTCGGTAATATCAACTGACCCTTCAGCGGTTGCAAAAATAAGTGATGTTGTCAAAATTCTTGGATATCAGCTATATGCTCTTTCTGAAGATGAGGAACAAGTAATATATAAAACAAAAGAACAAGAGCAACAGCAACAGAAGCTAAGGCGAAGATTTATCACGTCAATGCTATTTACAATTCCTATTATATATGTTGCTAGTGCAAATATACTTGAGTTACCCCTATTTGAAATAATTGATCCTACGACAAACCCTAGTTTTTTTTCGATGACGCAATTAATACTTACCGCTCCGGTTATATTGGCCAATAAAGACTATTATAAAATTGGATTTTCCTCACTCATGAAAAAACATCCGAAAATGGACACATTAATTGCTTTAGGTACAAGTATTGCTTTGTTATACGGCATCTTTGCAACAATACAGATTATATTGGGAAATTATCTCTATACAAAAGAGCTCTACTTTGGAGCATCAGCAGTGATATTAACGTTAATCAGACTAGAGAAATACCTAGAGTTGGTGACGAAAGATAAGACATCTGAAGCAATACAAAAATTAATGAGGATGACTCCCAAAACAGCGAAAACTATCAGACATAATAAGGAACAGACTGTTCCTATTGAATCAGTTTTAGTAGGAGATGTGATCATAGCAAAACCAGGAGAGCGTTTGCCACTGGATGGTATTGTAATAAGTGGTAAGTCTTTAGTTGATGAATCTATGCCTACAGGTGAAAATCTTCCTGTTGAAAAGAAAGCTAATGACCGAGTAATAGGACCCAGTAAAAATAAAAATGGCGTAATAAGATATGAAACAACTCATATTGGTAAAGACACCACTTTAGCTCAAATAAGCAAACTAGTGGATGATGCACAATCTTCGAAAGCTCCAATCGAAAAACTGGCTGATATCATTTCAAGTTACTTTGTATATATCATTATTGTAGTTGCGATTGGATCTAGTCTACTTTGGGTGCTATCTGGACAAAGTATTTCGTTTTCATTCTCAGTCTTAATTTCAGTTTTAGTTATAACATGTCCTTGTGCATTCGGTTTAGCTACACGGACAGCTATTATGGTTGGTATGAGAAAAGGCGCTGAAAATGGTATTTTAATTAAAAGTGGTGAAGCTTTAGAAACAACTCATCACGTAAAAACAATATTATTCGATAAAACTGGTACGATTACAAAAGGAAAACCTGTGGTAACAGATATAATACTTGCAGAAAATATGGGTAGAAACTTTCTCTTGTTTTTAGCGGCCTCTGCTGAAAAAGCATCCGAGCATCCGCTTGGGGAGGCAATTGTAAAAGAAGCCGAAATCGTGGGGATTGATCTGGTTGAACCTAGTATATTCGAATCTTTCTCTGGATTGGGCATTAATGCTATATTGAAAGGTACCGAAGTAAGTTTAGGAAATGAAGAGTTCTTTAAGCAGTTGAATATAGACATTAGTAAATTTAAGTTAATTTCAGATAATTTAGCATCTAAAGGAAAGACACCAGTGTATATTGCAAATGATCGTATCTTTCTCGGAATAATTGCGATTGAAGACACTATAAAGCCAGCAAGTGCATTAGCAATTCAAAAGTTGAATAAACTTGGCCTCAATGTGGTTATGCTCACGGGTGATAATAAACTTACTGCACAGGCAATAGCTAATCAAGTTGGGATCACCAACGTTATTAGTGAGGTATTACCTCAAGAAAAGGCCTATTATGTTAAAATGTTGCAGTCAAAAGAATATAGGGTTGCAATGGTAGGTAATGGGATAAACGATGCACTTGCCCTCGCTCAAGCGGATATAGGTTTTGTGATGGGTTCTGGTACTGATATAGCGATGGAATCTGCGGATATAATATTGATGAACGACGATCTGCAATTGCTAATGTCCACGATTGATTTAAGCAAAAAAACAATTTGGAATATAAAGTCAAATTTGTACTGGGCATCTGCTTATAACATGTTAAGTGTTCCAATAGCGATGGGTGTTTTGAACATTTTTTGGAGGCCTTTATTAAGCCCGTTAATTGCAGGAGTTGCTATGAGTTTTAGCTCAATAACAGTACTTTTAAATTCACTTCGCTTAAAAAACTTCAAAGTCAAATAGGAAAGGTGATTGTCTTATGACTGAACATTTACAGACCTTATTTATTAGTGGAATGGCTTGTCTAGGATGCGCCGGAGAAATTAAGTATGCATTAGGAAAGAATCCCTCAATTTCTGTTAGGAAAGTAAATCTCGAAGAAGGTTTAGTAACTATTGCAACAAAGACAGATTTATCAATTAGCGTTATTAATCAATTGTTGAAAAATACGAATTATAAGGCATTATAAGTTTGGTGAATCATCACATTAAATATGTGAATTCTTATGGTAAGAAAGTTCCTCTATATTCTACTTTTTTCAAATTGAGATATATAGAAAAACCAGTTTTTTAAATTTATTCACTGCTTTTTGTGCATAAGTATATGTTGAATCCAATGGACGGATTTCTGAGAGGCATTTCATGTTTTTTTGAACTCAAAAATCCTTTGGAATCCCAATGTAGGTTTTTGGTATTAGTTGAAATGGATTTTCACTTGGTAGTAGAGGAGGGTAGAGAGGATTGTGAAATTCTTATGTAGAACAATTATTTATTTGAATAGGAGGAAGAACTATCCAAAATAGCAGTTCTAAACTTATATTTCATATTAGGATGCTTATCGAATATCATCATAGCACTTCTACCTGTTAGGATATTCATGAAACTCGAAACCTATGTTTTGGGCGCGATACTTAGCGATATATGTACATGATATGCAATCATACACTAAACAAATCAATCTGTATCTATCCTATATTTAAAAGCTCTAAAACAAACTCTATACATGGTTTCTCCATAAATTTTCCTTATGATACTTGTAAGACAATTCTTAAAAGATTGATTAGATTAGTAAATCCAATATAGGCGACTTTTTTAAGAAAGAAGGAATTTTATGATGAAATATTTGCAAATAGTGGTTATTGACGGAATGAATTGCTCAAGGTGTGCATCAAAAGTAAGAAATGCTTTGGAAGCAGAGCCAACAGTCAGTGTAAAAATAGTTGATTTGGCTAGAGGTACAGTTACTTTCGATGCTGATTCAAAATTAACTTTAACATTCTTAAATCAACTACTAAAAAATACAAAGTATACTGTAACTAGGGATATATCTATATAAGTATAAGTATATGTGGGGGAATCAACACAAAATCTCCACATATTTTTTTTATGGTAACTACATAATAGATATGGGAGATGATGGGTTGAAGAATAATAAATATATTTGGTTAGCAGCAACAATATCAATGTTGACCCTAGGCGGTGTTTTCATATTGATTCAACAGCAGAACAAGGAGGAGCATGCTGAAGTTGTCTTTCAAGAAGAACAACGACAAATCTCAAGTAGAATGTCCAATATGATGGGGGATAATCAAGAAGCTGATTTGAAGGTAGTACACCAAACGGAGAGACAACTATTGATTCCCCCTGTTCTTGAACCATCTTCAAAAAGCAAAGAAAATGTGATATATGATATAGTTGCTCAAAACGGAGAAGTTCAAATAATGGATGGAGAAAAAACTGAAACATTAGGCTATAACGGGGATTTTTTAGGACCAGTTATTAGACTGAAAAAAGGTCAAAAAGTTACTATCAATACAAACAATAATCTTGATGCTAGCACATCTTTTCATTGGCACGGTTTGAAAGTAGCTTCTGATGCAGATGGAGGTCCACATCAGATTATAGAAGCAGGACAGAAAAAAAGTGTAACATTCGAGGTTGATCAAGAAGCTTCTACACTCTGGTTTCATCCCCATCCGGAAGGAGAAACAGCATCTCAAGTTTATAAGGGTTTAGCAGGTTTGATGTATATTGATGATGACAACTCAAAATCATTAGATTTACCTTCCAAATATGGTGTCGACGACATTCCCTTGATTGTGCAAGATAAATCTTTCAGCTCCACTAATCAAATTAACTATGAAAATGATTTTAACTCTGATGGAACAAAAGGGGAGACGTTGCTTACTAATGGCACTATCAATCCATATATTGAGATAAAAAACCGATGGATGAGGTATAGAATTGTTAATGGATCTAATTCAAGAAACTTCACTTTTACTTTGGATAAAGATGAATCATTCTACCAAATTGCTACAGATGGTGGTTTTCTGAATACTTCTGTTAAACTTAGTAAACTACTTTTAGCCCCCGGGGAAAGGGCAGAAATATTAGTGGATACTCAGAATTATAAAAAAGGTGAGGTAATTCATTTACTAGCAAATAATTTGGTTGCCTTGACAATGAGAATTGAGAATACGATAGAAAACAAAGAGTTTACTCCCTCTGATAGTCTAAATACTATTAGTACTTTAGATGAAAAGAAATTGGAAGATTTAGCAAGACAAAGTATTAATTTAAGAGGAATGTCTCACATGGTAAACATCAACAATAAGCAATTTGATATGGAAAGAATAGATTTATATAAAAAATTAGGTACTCAAGAGATTTGGGAAGTTAACAATATTAGTAGTATGATGGGAGGCATGATTCATCCGTTCCATATCCATGGTGTTCAGTTTCAAATTTTATCTAGAGATGGAAATCAGCCCGCACTAAACGAGCAAGGATGGAAAGATACTGTGCTGGTAAATCCGGATGAAACAGTAGAACTTCTTGTGAAATTCGACCGTGAAGGTATTTTCATGTATCATTGTCATATATTAGAACATGAAGAGTATGGAATGATGGGACAAATGGAAATTAAATAGAAAATAATTTAAGAAGGATGATTGTCTATGAAAATTCTTATTGTGGACGATGAAGAAAAAATATTAGAAATTATTGATGCCTATCTAGTTGCTAATCATTATTCAGTTTATAAAGCAATAAGTGGCGCAATGGCATTGGAAAAGTTCGAGAAAAATAATCCTGATTTAGTTGTGTTAGATTTAATGCTTCCGGATACTGATGGATTGACTGTGTGTAGAAAAATCAGAGAAGTATCAAATGTACCAATTATAATGTTAACAGCTAAGTCTGATGAGGATGATATTCTTACTGGTCTCAAGTTAGGTGCAGATGACTATATGATTAAACCATTTAGTCCCAAAGAATTAGTTGCGAGAATACAAACTGTATTGCGCAGAACTGAGACCTTATCAAATCCTAATAAGCTTTCTTCAAATAATAAAGAATTGATAGTATACCCTGATAGTAGACAAGTGTATCTACATCAAGTGGAGTTAAACCTTACAACAACTGAATTTGATATTCTACACGCTCTAATGTCCACACCTAATAAAGTCTTTTCTCGTAGTAATTTGATAGAGAAAGTTAAGGGAATAGAATTTGATGGACTAGATAGGAGCATCGATTCTCATATAAAAAACTTAAGACATAAAATTGAGAATGATGCTAAATCACCTATGTATATTTTGACAGTCCATGGTACAGGATACAGATTTGGTGGCCACTAATGAGAAAAAGAACGATAAAAACTCAATTAGCTGTTTCCTTTTTAGCAATCGCAACATTAATAATAGGATCGATTAGTTTAGTCGCATTAAGTTTGACGAACAATCATTTTAGTAAATACGTGGAAGAGCGGCAAGAAGATTTGTTGAATCAGTATGTATATACAATTGATTTATTGTGGTTAAATAGTGGGGAAACATGGAATAGTGAAGAACTTGCAGCACTATCTGAGAAAGTATTAGAGAATAATATTTATTTTTCTATAGAAGACGAACAAGGCAACATGGTTTGGGAACTTACTGGAAAAGATTTGAAGTCAGCACAGGAGAAACTGAAAAAAAATGCATTGAAAGTTTCTGAGAAAAACAGTGTGAAACTAGACGAAACAATAGAAGTGAAAAAGAAGTTAATTAATGATGGAAACGAGTTTGGAAAAGTAACGTTTTATTATTTCGGACCTTTTGCTTATACAGAGCACGATGCCTTGTTTATCTCCAGTATGAAACAAAGTTTAATGTATGTTGCAATTGCAGCTCTTCTTGTATCATTCATACTTGCTTCGTGGATCTCTGCTAGATTAGGATTGCCACTAAAGCATGTAAGCGATTTTACACATAAATTAACTCGTGGGGAATATGCTGATAAAATCCCACAAGAAACTTCAATTATTGAAATAAATTCCTTAATTGATTCCCTAAATGATTTAAGTAATCAGTTGGAGAAACAGCATGGGCTTCGAAAAAGATTAACTACCGATATTTCACATGAATTAAGAACTCCATTAGCTACGCTTAAAGGCAATGTGGAAGGAATGATTGACGGAGTCTGGAAAATAACTCCCGAGCGCCTACAATCTTGTTATGACGAAATAGATCGTCTAACTCGTTTAATTGGAAATATAGAAATAATCAACAAAATTGAAGCAAAATATGATCATTTAAATAAAACTGAGTTTAACATATATAAGTTGATTGAATCCGTTATTGAAAATTTCGCCAACAAAATTGAGTCAAAAAACCTTCATGTTGAAATCCAAGGGGATAACATCAATATATCTGCAGATAAAGATAAAATGAACCAAGTTGTTATCAATCTTTTGAATAATGCTATTAAATTTACGCAAAAGGAGGGAACCATCAAGTTTTCTATAAGTAAAAATAAAGACCATGTTCTTTTAATTGTTGAAGACAACGGCATCGGTATAGAAAAAGATCAGCAACTTCATATTTTTGATAGATTTTATATGGCTGACCCCTCCAGAAGTAGAGCTTTAGGGGGGCAAGGTATCGGATTAGCTATTGTAAAGAGCGTTATTGAAGCGCATAAAGGTAGTATAACTGTAAAAAGTAAATTAGGTCTAGGAACTAAATTTGTTATAAAGTTACCATTTCAATAAAGGAGGAGAGTTATTTGTTTCAAAAACAGATAAAAATTGCTAAACTAGTATGTGAATGTTGGGCAAAAAAAATATTTTTTCAACTGATTTCGATAGATAGTGTCGAAAAAGTTCATTTAGATATCTTATCAAATTCTGTAGTAATCTTTTCTAAGAAGGACTTATCAATAGCTACAATTAAAAAAGAAGTTTTTGGATTACAAATTTATGAGATGACCTAAATGTGATTAATTAAAGGAGGATGAAGACAGTGAAAAAGATGACAAAATTAGTATTTGCAAGTCTTGGAATTATTGTATTTTTAGGAGCGTGTAGCAATCAAAGTGAATCGAATAATTCTAAAAGCACAAACGAGGAATCGACTTCTACAGCGTCTAGTGAAATGAATAGTATGGAGGGAATGAATCACGAAGGTATGGTTCCTTCTTCAATGAAAGATGCTGCGAACCCTAAATTCCCGGTGGGAAGTAATGTTATACTGCTAGGCGATCATATGGAAGGGATGAAAGGTGCAAATGCTCAAGTTGTAGGGGCCTTTGATACTACAATGTATGAAGTAAGCTATGAGCCAAAAACTGGGGGACCAATGGTTAACAATCATCGATGGGTAGTACAAGAAGAGTTAAAAGATACTGAGACTGTAGCAAATGAGGGCGATACTGTTATCTTGAATGCCGATCACATGGATGGGATGATGGGAGCTGAAGCAAAAGTAGATAAATCTATTACAGGAACTGTTTACGTTGTTAATTACACTCCAACCGATGGTCAAGAAGAAGTTAAGAATCATATGTGGGTAACTGAAGATGAGATGGAATATGACGAAAATAATGAGTAATTTTATATACTAAACCAATAAGCTGGTACATGGCCTTCGTATTCTCAACATGAGGAATATGAGCTCTTTGTTAATAAGGACTGATGAGTTGTGCAAAATCAAATCTGGGTCAGAACGAACCTCATTCTGGCTCAGATTTTTGGCTCTTCGACATTTAGTGCTGGTAGAGAGACAACTGAAAATTTAGTCATAACCAGTTAGGCAGAGTGCTTAACTGGTTTTTGTTTTACTTGGAAGATCAAGCCTTGAATGAGATAAATTCTTGCTCGAAAGTTGTGGAAATTTCGATAGCCGTAGGCTACTCGTTTGGTTCTGTTGCAAAGTTTTTCAATCAAGACCTTTTAGTGTAAAATCTAACTAAAATGACCCGGGAGGAACGAAGATATGAACCCTTTTAAAGGAAAACAATTCCAAGAAGACGTGATTATTGTGGCTGTCGGTTATTATCTTCGCTATAACCTCAGTTATCGTGAAGTTCAAGAAATTCTCTATGATCGTGGCATTGAGGTCTGTCATACAACCATTTACCGTTGGGTTCAGGAATACGGAAAGTTACTTTATCAGATCTGGAAAAAGAAAAACAAGCAGTCTTTTTATTCATGGAAGATGGACGAAACCTATATCAAAATTAAAGGTAAGTGGCATTATCTGTATCGAGCCATCGATGCAGATGGCTTAACCTTAGATATCTGGTTACGAAAAAAACGCAATACACAAGCTGCGTATGCGTTCTTAAAGAGACTGTTCAACCATTTTGGAGAACCAAAGGTTCTCGTTACTGATAAAGCACCGTCGATTTCCTGTGCCTTCAAAAAGTTGCAGAATCATGGGTTTTATCAACATACAGAACATCGAACCGTAAAATATTTAAACAATTTGATTGAACAAGATCATCGACCAATCAAGCGTAGAAATAAATTCTATCGAAGCTTACGTACCGCTGCGACCACGATCAAAGGGATGGAAACCATTCGAGGACTATATAAGAAAAGCCGAAAAGAAGGGTCCCTTTTTGGTTTTTCAGTGTGTCTTGAAATCAAAGGATTACTAGGCATCCCGGCTTGATCGATAGTAAGCTTAAGGAAATTATCTTTAGCTAGAGACGCTTTGCAACAGAACCCTTTTCCTCGATGATTGGCTTGAATGGATCAAGTTTGCTTGGTCGAGAGTTTTTCACTTTTCTTTTTTGTTCGCCATTCTTTTTATTCTTGATTCCTTGTTCATAGGCGGATTTAACTGTTCGGTAATCAGAACGATATTGACGTGCTAGCTCTGCATAATTTGGTTTGATTTTTTGATTCACGTATAATTGCACTCCTTCATAAATATCTCTTCTCATCATTTGCCTCCTTTGTATGATGAGAAAAGTGTACAACAAAAAAATGTAGGAAAACCGACAATTTTAAATCGCCTTTTTCCTACATTTTACTACCGCCCTTTACAGCAAACATAAATCAAAGTGGATCCTATAGAATAGACACTAAAAAAAGTGCCTTTATAGGGTCCTTTTCAATCCATTTTAGTTTCATAAGGTTTCTTTTTTTAAAATGTCCTTGACATAGAATCCA
>NZ_JBSMVT010000035.1:0-23267 GCF_053760925.1 Enterococcus olivae | reverse complement strand
ATTTAGTTGAATAACAGATAAAAAATTCTGGAAATAGTCATCCTCTGCGTCAGCACTATTCGTTTTTAACATTTTTCAGAAAAACAAATAATCTGAATATTCTTACTCTATTTGTGCAACACTAGTGATATTCATTATCTTCTTCCAAATAGTTATCACCGAAAAGTTTTCTGTTTTGCTGCTGCCATTCTTTTTGCTTCATTATCTTTTCTTCAATATATGGAATGAGAGGCATAGAACGATAGCTAGGATCATTTTTTGTTTGATTTTTTTTAATCAATCTTCCATACTCGCGTGGATCTTCCAAAACAACATGTTTAATCTTAAATTTTTTGTTAACAAAATCAAACGCATCCCATTTCAAACCAAGTACTTCACTACGACGCAAACCGTAAAATCCAGTCAACAATACGACCAGCCAAATTTTTTCTCCTTCTATAGCGGCTAGAAGTTCATTTAATTCCTTACTTGTATAAAACTGAGGAATAAATTGCCGCTTCTTAGGTTTAGCGACTCGGTCAGCTATATTATTTGGAATATAATCCATATTGACTGCATGTTGTAAAGCTTTTCGAATATATGCGTGGTAATGAATCGCTGTATTAGCAGTACAACCATCATCCAAGATAGATTCATAAAACTTTTGAAGATGAATAGGGCGTAATGAAGTCAAAGGTAAACGACTGGCTTCAAAAAAATGTTTGATTCTGGTTTTGACTAATTTGTGATAACTAATAAATGTTAATTCAGAAACATTTTGTTTTGCTATCTTCAAATAGTCATGCAAGTAATCAAAGAAAGTAATGTCTATTTTTTGTTCCCAATCAAAATGAGTTTTATGTTCATTTTCTTTCTCTGCAAATTCTTTTTCTAACTCAGATAAGAATTCATTCTTAATTTTTTCAGCCCGTTTCTTGTTACCTTTTTTCTTCAATTTGGTATCACGCCATCTTTGTCTTGAAACGCCTAATATATCTTTATAAGTGACAACAACTTGTAATGTTCCACGTTTTTCAACGATATTTGCTCTTAAATCCAATTTAATTCCTCCTAAATTGAAAAAGCGAGCAATGAAAAACACCTTTTGATAACCCAATTATATCAGCAATGGTATTTGACATCAGCCCTTAGAATCTATAAGAATCAAGTAATCAACAACTGCTTTCTTTGGAATTTTATATTTCCTGCCAATTCGTACATGTTGAATCGCATTACTTTTTAAAAGTTCATACGCTTTATTTTTTCCAATATTACCTAATACTTTCCTTAAATCATCGACAGTTAACAAATCAGAATAGTTTTCAACTAAAGATTCGTAGTAACTTGGACTCATAAAAATCTCCTTTCAAAAAATAAATAATGAAAAGCTGTTGCAATCTAAAGTAAGCGGGTGTAAGATAATAAAGTGTTAATTGAGTAACAGAAAACATTCTAGAATGTTCTCTTTGTTTTTTTAACACTAATTTATTGTTATTTTGGGGGTATAGCTCAGTTGGTAGAGCAAATGACTCTTAATCATTGGGTCTAGGGTTCGAGTCCCTATGCCCCCATGGGTGCCAAACCCACGAAGCCGGAGAATTGTTGGTGCGAAAGCATTTCGAAAACGATTCTCGCGGCTTCTTTTTTTGTTATAAAAAGATAAATATTTTGTTGCCTTATACTTTATATTTGTTTTACTCTCCCCTCTTCAAAAATCCAAAGAAACCACTAGAGTACCCTCTCAAATTGCAGAAAGCCCACTGTAGTGGTATAATCGATTCGCAAAATTCTTACTGAAAGCACGGCAAAAGCCATTTCTGAAGCAACAAATATTGGTTTAAGTTCAATTAAGAAATTAAAAAGCGGTGAACGATCTGTCGAAAAAATGAATTTGGCAGATGCCATCAAATTAACAGATTTTGCTAAAAAGAACATATCTGCTGAAATCAATATCTGGAAATAAGAGATACAAGCGTTTCTACATAATTAGATGGTCTAGGAAGACCCACAGAACTTTCATCTCTTCTCATACTTGGAGAAGCTACCCAATGCGGTGAAGCGTTCAAGGTAGGTGTATCATTATCTCAATTTACATATCTTCGCACTTTCAAGATCCCAAGGTGAAAGTTGTAAATCAAACGGAATCGCTTATTCTTAAAAGAAATCATGGCGTGTTTGTTTAGCTAGCTCCATATAAATTGAACGTATCTAATTATGGTATTTAGTTTTCAATGAACAATAGGCTTATTAACCTATGAAAATTAATCAAAGAATCATTAACTTTCATAGATTAATAAATGAATGAGGAAGTGTGATAAAAAGTGAGAGCACTCCCTCATTTGTAAGTAATTATTCGATTTCAAATGACAGAATTTTAGTTAATAAACGCGTTTCTAATCTTCCAAACAATGTTTCATCAAGTATCATATGTGAGTTTCCAAGATCATCAATCATAGGGCGTAGTGAACATTTAATAAGATAAGGACGGAAATGACTTTTTATTCGCTCAATTGCATCGAGATCACCGTCAGTTGCATACAAAATTGTTTCAAAAGGGATTCTAGAATAGATTTCTTTCATTGTGCATGCTCCTCTATGAATTTTTTCATTTCGGCTAGACCATTGAGTTTATGTTCATTGACTGTAGAACGACTCAAACTAAGTAATTCAGAAATTTCTAAGTCATTCATTTCTATAAAATAATAAAGTAAAATAATAGTTCTCTTTTTTTCAGATAGACTTTCCAATGCGTCACCTAACAGTTCATTTTCAACGCCAATTGTGAGTCCATTTAATTTGAAAAATTTAAAATCGATTGAATAAGTATCTACAACTGAAAATTGATTCACTACGTAATCTTCTATTTGTGAAAATGAAATTTCTTTTTTTGAAATGCGTGAAAGGTGTTTTAAATAGTCAATACGCTCGTCTTTCATCGCTCGCTTGCAAATAAAATCAAATTGTTTTTCTACCGTAAGTTGAAACAGTGAGGATTCCATATCAACACCTCCTTTCGTAATATAACCCGACAGGAAAGCGTGATATGACGGAATTAATGAGGATAAATTGTAAAAAAATAGCAAAAAAGACAGAAAACAATAAAATTTTATTGTTTTTTGTCTTTTTAATTCCTGTTATGTGATATAAAAAACCGTATGAATTGCTGAATAATCCTGTTACTAGGCTAATGATTTTTTTAACGATACAAATAATATAATTTTTCTGTTAAATAAAAGAAACATAAAAAAACTCCTTTAATGTATCATTGTTACCTAAGTTAAAAGTATAGATAAATTAGGTAACAATGAATTTTTTATTTCAATGCAATATTTTGAAGTATAAAAAACCTAGCTATACGTTTTTCTATACCTGTATGAAGTTCTTGGTGAACAGTAAAATGTATAGGGGTGGTTTGTTATGCGTAAAAAAGAGGATAAATATAATTTTTCAGAATTTGGATTAGCTATAAAACAAGCACGGATGAAACAAGGATTAACTAGAGAACAGGTTGGTTCAATAATAGAAATAGATCCTAGATATCTAACAAATATAGAAAATAAAGGACAACATCCTAGTATTCAGGTTTTGTATGACTTAGTATCATTATTAAATGTTTCGGTAGATGAGTTCTTTTTACCAGAAATTATATTAGAGAAGACATCTAAGCGAAGACAATTAGAACACCAACTAAATGAGTTGTCAGATACATATTTAATCATTTTAGAACATACCATTCAAGGAATAATTTATTCTAAGAAAAATTATTTAAGCAATGATTGAAAAAAATTCACAAATTTATTAGGAAATAAACAATAGAACAGGCTTTGAATAATTAATTTTGAATTATTCAAAGCCTGTTTTTCAATTTATATTCATGTAATTTAAACGAATTCTTTAAAATTCAAGTTTCTAATAAGTATTAACTTTTCAAATTTGCTTGAGCAACAGCTAATCGAGCTGCTGGAATTCTGTAAGGAGAACAAGAAACATAATCAATGCCAATATTTTGGAAGAAAGGAATGGAATTCGGATCGCCACCAACTTCGCCACAGATACCAATCATCATATTTTTCTTTTGATGACGAGCTTTAGAAACTGCAAGTTTGATTAATTCTCCGACACCAGCTTTATCAAGTGTCTGGAACGGATCTTGAACCATAATTTCTTTTTCTTTATAACTATTAATAAATTTTCCAATATCATCTCGTGAAAAACCAAATGTCATCTGTGTTAAATCGTTCGTACCAAAACTGAAGAAGTCTGCGTTTTCCGCTAGTTGATCTGCAATGATGCAAGCACGAGGTAACTCAATCATTGTACCAATTTCATATGGAAAAGGATCTACCTGATGTTCTTTAAAAGTTTGTTCAATTGTTTCGATTAAAAAATCTTTGACATTTTTTAATTCATTTTTTTCAGAAACTAAAGGGACCATTACTTCTGGACAAACGCTAAGTCCTTCTTTTGCCAAACGAATAGCGCTATTAAAAATAGCTTTCACTTGCATTTGATATATACGTGGTTCAGTAATACCCAACCGACATCCACGATGACCTAACATAGGATTTGTTTCTTGTAGTTTTTCAATTTGTTTGCTGACATCAGAAGGATACCTATTTAATTGTTCAGCAAGAGCATTTATTTCATTTGTATCATGAGGGAAAAATTCATGCATTGGTGGATCTAATAAGCGAATCACCATTGGTTTATCTTGTACTGCTTTAAACATATGGTAAAAGTCTTCTTGTTGGAAAGTTAATAGTTTGTTTAAAGCAAATTCAAATTCTTGTTCATTTTCAGCTAAAATCAATCGTCTCATTTCTAAGACTCGTTCTTCCCCAAAGAACATATGCTCTGTTCGTGATAAACCAATACCCGTTGCTCCAAACTCCATAGCTGTTTGTAAATCTGCAATAGTTTCTGCATTTGCTCGAACCAATAATTGTGCATTTTCGTCTGCCCATGAAAGCAATGTTTGTAGATTTTGATCATTTTCTACTACAATTGTTGGGATTTCACCTAAATAGATACAACCTGAGCTGCCATCCACAGAAATGACATCGCCTTCAACCAATCTAGTATTTCCACAAATAATTGTTTTTGATTCTTCATGTACAACTAATGCTTCACAACCAGTTATACAACAAGTTCCCATTCCTCGAGCAACAACAGCCGCATGAGAAGTCATACCACCTCTACTTGTTACAATTGCTTCACTTACAATCATTCCTTCAATATCTTCAGGAGAAGTTTCTTGACGAACTAAAATAACTTTTTTTCCAAGTAGTTGATATTCTTTTGCTTTTTCGGCAGTAAAAACAATTTCTCCAGATGCTGCTCCAGGGCTGGCTGGAAGACCTTTTGCCAATAGTGTTGCTTGAGTTAGTTCTTTTTCATCAAAAACAGGATGAATTAATTGATCAATAGTAGTTGGAGAAATACGTAATAGTGCTTCTTGTCGCGAAATGCTATTTTCGGCTACTAAATCTAACGTAATTTTCAACGCTGCTTTAGCCGTACGTTTTCCATTTCTTGTTTGTAGAATAAATAGTTGACCATTTTCAATCGTGAATTCAATGTCTTGCATATCTTTATAATGTTGTTCGAGAATTTCGGCATATTCAATAAAGCTTTTGTAAGTATCAGGAAGAATTGTTTGTAGTGACTGAATTGGTTCAGGTGTTCGAATGCCTGCAACAACATCTTCACCTTGTGCATTAATTAAAAATTCACCAAATAGTTTATTTTCACCTGTAGCTGGATTTCTTGTAAATACAACCCCAGTACCACTTTTATTTCCACTATTACCAAAAACCATCGATTGAATATTCACAGCAGTTCCTAAATGATGAGGGATATGATGTAATTCACGGTAGACCTTTGCCCGTTGATTATTCCAAGACTTAAACACTGCTTTAATTGCTTCAAACAACTGTTCTACAGGGTCTTGAGGGAATTCAACATTGTTTTCAAAAAAAAGTTTTTTATATGAATCAATTAATAGTTTTTGTTCATCTTCACTGAATGCTTGTTTCTTCTTATTTAGTCGTTTTTCTAAAATCTGTGTTAAATTAGTAAATTTATCTTTATTAATACCATAGACAACATCACCAAACATTTGTAATAACCGATGGTAGCAGTCATAAGCAAATGAAATATTAGTTAATGTTGCAAAAGAGTGCACACGAGTATCGTTTAAGCCTAAATTTAAAATAGTATCCATCATTCCAGGCATCGATGAGGCTGCGCCACTTCGAACAGATACAAGTAAAAGACTGCTACTATCTGTGAATGACTTGCTTGTTTTTTTCTCTAATTTTTTAATCGCTTTCAAAATATCTTGTTTTAAAGATTCTTCAAAAAAACTATCCTTGTCCAAAAAATTCATACAACTTTTGGTAGTAATTGTAAAACCAGGAGGAACAGGTAAGCCTAAATTTGTCATTTCTGCCAAGTTTGCCCCTTTCCCACCTAATAAATCTTTGTCTTTACTACTTCCATCTTCAAAAAAGTAAATCCATTTACTCATAATATACCTCCTGAAATCATATATGTGTCATATTGTGTTCTAAAACATCTTAATATGACACACATATAATTGTCAATAGTTAAAATAAAAACATAATTAAGTTGAAAAAAATAAATCATGTGTATAATAATACGCATGAAGCGGATATATGCACATGATTAAACAATAAGTAGGAGAAGAAAATGAATCTAAGTGATAGACAAAAACAAATTATAGAAATAGTAAAGAAATATCAACCTGTAAGTGGTGAGAAAATTTCTGAGTTATTAGATGTATCGCGAGCAACCTTACGTTCTGACTTATCATTTTTAACAATGGCAGAAATTTTACAGGCAACACCTAAAGTTGGCTATACTTATTCAGGATCAAACTTGGAATCGTTATTTTTTTATCGAATATTTAGTACAAAGGTAGAAGAAATTATGATGCCACCAGTTATGATTAAAGCAGATACATCCATCAGAGAGGCTATAACGACATTGTTTATGTATGATGTTGGATCATTATATGTCATGGATGAAGAGCATCTTTTGGTAGGAACCTTATCTCGAAAAGATTTATTACGAGCTTCTCTAAATTCAGATATTGATGGTACACCTGTAGCTGTATGTATGACGCGTGTACCGCATATCAAAACATGTACAAAAGAAATAAGTATCCTAGAAGCTGCTTCGGTTTTACAAGATTTTGAGATAGATTCTTTACCTGTCGTAGAAGTAACAAATGAAAAACAAGTAGTTGGAAAAATCACGAAGACAAGAATACTAAACTTTATTACAAAACATGCAAGAGATGCAGAATTAAAGAGATAGAGGAGATAGGAAAATGAAAAATGAAATTGTTGTTTACACCATTTCAGATTCTTTAGGGGAAACGTCACAAAAATTATTGTCAGCTGTTAGCGTACAATATCCAAATTTAATCTTCAATAATAATTATCAGTTTCCATTTGTGAATAGAAAAGATGAATTATTAGAAATTTTAAAAGATGCTTTAAAAGATAATGCAATTGTTGTGAGTACTTTGGTTAATACACAATTAGCGGAACTTGCACAATCATTTAGCCGTCGAACTGGTTTGCAGTATTTAGATTTGATGAATCCTTTTTTTGAACTGATTAAGGCCAGAACTGGTGCAAAACCAATTGAAGAGCCTGGTATTGTGCATAAATTAGACACAGAATATTTCAATAAAATTGCTGCTATAGAATTTGCAGTAAAATACGATGATGGTAAAAATCCCCAAGGCTTTTTAGAATCGGATGTTGTTATATTAGGCGTATCTCGTACGTCTAAAACACCACTAAGTATGTATTTAGCAAATAAAGGCTATAAAGTTTCCAATTTACCTCTTATTCCAGAAGTTCCTGTACCTGAGCTTCTAAATAAAGTTGATCAAAAGAAAATTATTGGTTTACTTTGTCATCCAGATAACTTATCAAGAATCAGAACAAACCGTCTAGATTCGTTAGGGTTAAATCATCATTCAAATTATACTGATTTGGAAAAAATTTATAAAGAACTCGAATATTCTAAACAAGTATTTAAAGAATTTGGGGCATATATGATTGATATGACTGATAAATCAGTGGAAGAAACAGCTTATATGGTAGAAGAATATTTGAAAAAGCAGAGTTACTTATAAGTTAAAAAAGCCGTAATTAAAAATAGTCAAGTCCACAATCCTGTGTAAAATACTATACAATGCTCTCACTATTTTTTACTTGGCAAATTTAATATATTTTCTTGATGAAGAAAGCCACTCATCGTGTTGATCAATAAGGACTGCTCCGATTAAAAGATTGGCTGAAACGCAGTTTGGAAAGATACGAATAATTTTTTCTCTTCTGCGCACTTCTTGATTCAGTCGTTCAATTAGATTGGTACTCTTTAGTCGATTGTGGGAATTTCCTTGTACGGTATATTGAAAGGCGTCTTCGAATCCATCATCCAATGATGCGCAAGCTTTTGAATATTTTGGTTGATCGATATAATCATGAATCAATCGATTTTTAGCCTCACGAGCTAAGTTAATATCTGTGAACTTAAAAATTCCTTTAAAAGCTTCTCTGAAAGATTTTGAATTTTTTTTAGGAATGGTGGTAAAGATATTTCTTAGGAAGTGAACTTGGCATCTTTGCCAACTTGCGTTGGTGAAGGATTTTCTAATGGCAGAGACTAATCCTTTGTGCGCATCAGAAATAACGAGTTCTGTACCTTGTAAACCGCGTTCTTTTAGGTATTCAAAAAATGTTATCCAGGTCTCTTCGCTTTCGCCACTTTGAATCATGAAGCCGATAATTTCACGGTCGCCATCTTTGGTTATTCCAATCGCTATATGACAGCTTTTTGAGAGTACTCGATTTTCTTCTCGTACTTTTATATAGAGTACATCGGTCATTAAGTAAGGATAATTTTTTTCTGATAATAAACGATTCTGCCACTCGTTAACCATTGGTTCTAGCTGTTCTGTTAAGCTAGAAACGAAGGACTTAGAGACGGATTTACCACAAAGTTCTTCCACAATTTTTGATACTTTACGAGTTGAAACGCCTGATACATACATTTCCAACATTGAAGCAATGAGGGCTTTTTCGTTTCGTTGATAACGTTCAAACACTGTGGGTGAAAAATGGCCATCACGTGTTCTGGGTACTTTTAATTCTAGCGTGCCTATACGTGTCGTAAAGCTGCGCTCATAATAGCCATTTCGTTGACTTTGTCGGTTTTCTGTTCGTTCATATTCTTTTGCTTGAATATATTCTGTTCGTTGATTTTCCATTAGTTGATTAAATACCGTTGTTAAAATATTTTTAGAAACGTCATCCTTTACAGAATATTCAATAATGCTTTGAATCTCTTCGCTTTTCAGTGTAAAATGTACTTGGGTCATGTAAAAGTCCTCCTGGGTATGTTTTTGTCGTTAAAAACATTGTACCGTAAAAGGACTGTTACATGGCCTTTTTACTTTTACACAATTATAAGGACTTTATCTTAAAAATTGCGGCTTTTTGTGTGAATAAAATTATTGGTAGATTAAGAAAAAAGTTATGATAGACTTCATTACTTAAGACTAGATTAGCTTATACAATATATTGTCATTTTGTTTTAAAAAGAGACAACTTCAATATTTTGCTCAAAAAAGAAATTTTTATAATCCATAGATAAAGTAGAATTTGTTACGATAAAGTCTAAAGAAGGCAGAGAAATACTTAGATGAGGAAACTTTCGATTAAATTTGGAGTTATCAACTAATAAAACTTTTTGATTTGAATTTTTACTAACAATACGTTTTAAGGCTGCTTCTTCTTTCGAGAATTCTGAAATACCAAAATCTTGAGAAATACCTCTGCATGAAAGGAAAGCTATATCAAAGTAACATTTTTCAAGATATTCACATGTGTCTGTTCCGTTGATACTATCTCTATTTGCTAGGACTTTTCCGCCTGTTATATAGACTGAATTGCGCCGATTATTGGAGAGGATGGGAGCAGAAATTAAACTAGTTGTGATAAAGGTGCACCCAGAAATTTCTGGGTGATTCTGAATTTGTTTGGCTAAATAATAAGACGTAGTACTAGAATCTAAAAAAATCGTTTGATTATTACCGATAAAATCAATGCTAAGTTCAGCGATTATTGTTTTTTCCTTCGCATTTTCCAATTGTTTGATTTCAGAGGTTGCCTCAATTTCTCTGGTTTCAAGTGCCATAATACCACCTTTTACTTTTTGAATCAGTCCTTTTTCATACATGTCAGTAATATCCCTTCTAAGAGTGGATTCACTAACAAATAATAACTCGCTCAAATCAGAATAGCTGATATATTTCTTTCTTGAAACGACATCCAATATCTCATTTTTTCTGTTCTTACTCATTTTACTCTCTCCTTCTTGGGAAGATAGAATGGCGAGACTTTTGAAAAAAATTCAAAATGCTTACCAAATAGTTTTATTGACGATTTTTATTTTATACTGTGGACATAATAATGAAAGGGTTTGATATTATGTTAATGGATATGCAAAAAATAGTAAAGACGGCTTATGAAAATAATTTTGCTGTAGGAGCATTTAATGTTGCAAATAGTGAATTTGTTAAAGCAGTTATTGAGGCTGCTGAAGAGCAACAATCACCTGCGATTATTCAGATTCATCCTTTAGAAATTGAATTGATGGGAGATTCTTTTGTTGCCTATGTTAGAGATGCGATTAATCGAGCGAAAGTTCCAATAGCACTCCATTTAGATCATGGTGGTTCAATCTATGATGTCATGAGGGCAATTAAAAACGGCTATAATTCAGTCATGATTGATGCTTCTCATATGAGTTTTGAAGAGAATATTGCAATTACTCAAAAAGTAGTAGAACTTGCTCATAGTGTAGGTGTAGCAGTAGAAGCAGAATTAGGAACGATTGGTAGCAATGAAGGTAGTGGTGAAGGTGGTGCTGATGTTATTTTATATACAGATCCTGACCAAGCATCAGAGTTTGTTGAAAGAACGGGCATTGATACACTTGCAGTTGCTATTGGTACTTCACACGGAATTTACCCAGAAACAAAAGATCATAAAATTCAAATTGAATTGTTGAAGAAAATTAAAGAGAAAGTTCAAATCCCCATGGTTCTTCATGGTGGATCTGATAATAAGGATGAAGAAATTAGCGAATCCAGCAAGAACGGCATTGCCAAAATCAATTTAGCCTCTGATATGAAACGAGCATTTTACCAGGCTCTACATCAACAATTAAATGATTTTCCATCACAATACGAATCATTTCAAGTAATGCCTTCAGCAACTGAAGCAGCAAAAAGTATTGTCAAAGCAAAAATGGAGTTGTTTGGTTCTGCAAACAAAGCTAAATTATTTAAATGATGAAATAATCTAATGATAAAGAGTTTTAGCATAGAGTAAAGATGCTAAAACTCTTTATTTTATAGCGACAACTTAGATAAGAACAAGATAATTATGAAAAGGTTTTATTTTAAGAAGATGTTTGTTATTCTTAAGTCAATATAAAATGTGGAGAGGGATTATTATGAAGCAAACTGCTGAGGAAAGGATATACGAAGCTCTTTATACACTGGAAAAGAATAAAAAAGAAGGGATAACAGCAAATGAATTGGCTAATTATTTAACTATTAAACGAAACTCTGCCAGTCATTACTTGAATATTTTATTGGAACAAAGAAAAATTTATCGCACAAATACTAAACCAGCAAGATGGACGACTAAAACCTTAAATCCTATAGTAAAAAATGAAGATGTTTTTTCGAGTTTTGTAGGCTTTAAAACAAGCCTTAAAAGCAGTATTCAACAATGTAAAGCAGCGATTGAATATCCTCCTCGAGGGCTGCCTATTATAGTGAACGGTAGGAGTGGTGTGGGAAAAAGTTTTTTAGCATCATTGATTCATGAGTATTGTCTTAAAGAGAAGTTGATTAACGAAGGTGCACCCTTTATTGTTTTAAATTGTGCCGATTATGCTAATAATCCTGAACTTCTCTCTGCTACTTTATTTGGTTATAAAAAAGGAGCATTTACAGGAGCGGACGAAGATAGGACTGGATTAATTGATGAAGCTGATACAGGTATCTTATTTCTAGATGAAGTACATCGTTTGAGTTTTGAGAATCAAGAGAAATTATTTTTGTTAATGGATCAAGGGATTTATCGTCCATTAGGAGATAAAGGACAGGTTCGACACGCCAGTATTCGATTTATTTTTGCGACAACTGAAAAAAATGATCAAGTATTATTGGATACTTTTAGACGTAGAATTCCTGTGAGTATTTATCTTCCCGATTTCCATGAGCGCCCATTTGAAGAACGTATTCAATTAATTCACTTATTTTATAAACAGGAAGCAGTATCGCTTCAAAAAAATATAACAATTGACAGTGAAGCCTTAGAATATTTAAGTTTTTCAAAATTTGAAGGGAACATTGGTCGTTTAAAAAATTTAATCAAACTAAGTTGTGCCAATTCATGGTTGAAAAACAAAGAGAAAGAAAAATTAATCATAGATTTATCGATGTTTCCAGATAACTATAGTGAATCTAAAAACGAAAAAATGATTTACGATTCAGTTGAGATTAGTTGTGAATTGACGGAATCATTTTCTTTGAATTCAGTGATGCCTTATTCTAGAGAGTTAATTGAATCACTATGGGAAGACATTGCTTTTTTTGAATCAAGTGGGTTTAATAAAAATATTTTTGATTTGCTTAAAACAAAAATAAATAAAATTATCAAACAAATCAGTAGTGAGGTAAAAATGACTAGTGATGATGAGATGGGAAATTCTCTAGTGAATAGTTTTATATCAACCATCGAGAAACCGTTGCAAGATCGAGGATTATTGTTTTCACGTAAAGATTTAGAAGTTCTGTATTGGGTATATAAATACTTTCAATTTATTGACTATCGACAAAAAAATACCATTCATTCAGCGTATCAAATTATTAAAGGGAATTTTTCAAAAGAGAATTATATTGCTAAAAAATTGATTAAGCAACTTGCACATTATAATATTTCAAATGAAATTTTTTTAGAAATATTTTTTACATTTTTTATTGCTAGTCGATGGAAATCAAAAGCTAGACTTCAAGGATTAATTGTGACTCATGGAGATAGTACGGCATATAGTATTAGCTCGGTGGTTAACTACTTATGTAAAGATTTTGTGTTTGAATCCGTTGATATGCCAATTGACGTTTCGATAAATGAAATTATTCATAACGTTAGAAAATTTATTGAGCAAATTGATACTCGAGAAGGTTTGGTACTATTAGTTGATATGGGTTCTCTGGGAGAAATGTTTACACAAATTAAAAATAGTCTTGAAGGCGAATTGTTGATTATCAATAATGTCACGACGATGATTGCTTTAGATATAGGAACAAAATTATCGAACGGTCTGTCATTTGATAAAATAGCTTTAGAATCTGCAGAAGGATATGTGAGTGAAGCGAAGTACTACGAAGGAATCTCTAAAGGTGATAATGTTATTGTATCTTGTATTTCAGGATTAGGAATTTCTGAAAAACTAAAAGATATTATTCATGCACGTGTAGATAATCAAAAATTGGCTGTTGTATCTGTAGACTATGAAAAATTGCAAGAAAATGATAAAGTGCAGGAACTATTGAAAGATACTAGATTGATTATCACCACTTCTAATTTGATGATTAAAACAGATACTCCTGTTTTAGAAATAGAGAAATTATGGAGTCCTCAAGGAGAAGAATTATTAAGAAAAGGTTTGAGAGATTCGATTTCGACCAGTGAATTTGAGTTGTTGAAGCAAGACTTGGTTCGCTTTTTCTCAATGGAAGGTATCTCTGACAGATTAACTTTCTTGAATCCGAGTATTGTTATTGCTGATGTTGAACTAATTGTTTCTTCCTATGAAGATTATTATAATATGAATTTCGAACTATTTAAGCGGTTGAATTTATGCATGCATATGTCAATGATGTTAGAAAGATTAATTACTGATAATTCTTCCATAAAAGTTCCCAAAAATGAATATTCCGAACAAGAACTTGAATTTCATCGATTGACCGAAACTATTTTTGATCCTTTAATGCACAAGTACAATATTGAATTGAGTGACTATGAAACACATCTTCTGTATCAATTAGTAATGTCTTAATGTTGATTGTAACGTCAAAAGAATCGTCAGTAACTATTGACGGTTCTTTTTTTTATTTTTTAAAAGCGTTTATATCAAGTGTTATAAAGTTTGGCACACTTATTGCATATAAGAAAGTGAGGGAAGGAGAGAAGTATATGAGAAAAATTTTGATTGCTACTCACGGGCATTTTGCAGAGGGAATAAAAAGTAGTTTGACTATTTTGCTAGGTGAAAGAAATGAAGTGACGACAGTTAGTGCCTATGTTGATGAAACGGATGTTACAAAAGAATATGAAGCTTTTTTCACTTCAGTAATGCCAGAAGATGAAGCGATTGTATTTACAGATTTGTATGGAGGTAGTGTCAATCAACAATTGTTCACTTTAAGCGAGCAGTATAATGCGATTCAAATTACTGGATTTAATTTACCTATTTTATTAGAAATTATTTTGTCTCCAGATAAAGTGACGAAAGACAAAGCAAAGGATTTAATTGAAGCTTGTAGAGAAGAATTAAAAGTAGTTGAACCAGAACATCAAGAAGAAGACTTTTTCTAAAATAACATAACTGAGGAGAGATTTAAATGATTGTTACAATTAGAGTAGATGATAGATTAATTCATGGACAAGTTGCTTTATTATGGACGAAAAAATTACAAGCTGATGGAATTGTTGTCGCAAATGACGCAGCAGCAGCTAATCCTACACAACAAATGACATTGAAAATGGCAGCACCTTATAATGTTAAACTGACCATTAAATCAGTCGAAGATTCAGTTAAATTATTGAATAATCCTAAGGCAGAAAAGATGAGAATTTTTGTTTTAGTTAATTCAATTAAAGACGCATTAAGACTTGTAGAATTATTAGATGGTAAGGGGTTAACAATTAATATTGCTAATGCAGGAAGATTTGATGGGGAAGATATCTCAAAAAAATTAACCTTAACAAAAACGGTGCTAGTAAGTGATTCAGAAATGATTAATCTGAAAAAATTGATTGATTCGGATAATGAAGTGATTTTACAAACACTACCTGATGAGCAAATTAGAAAAGCTTCAGATTTATTGAAAGCACATAATAAATGACGGGAATAAAGGAGGAAAAGAAATGGTAGTTCAAGCATTTCTGTTAGCTATCGTTATGTTTGTAACGTATGGTGGAAACTGGTTAACTGGGCAAAGTATGATTGACCGTCCAATTGTTGTTGGACCACTCGTAGGTTTGGTACTAGGTGACTTGCAATCTGGTGTAATGATTGGAGCTTCATTAGAAGCAGTATTTATGGGAGCCATTAATGTGGGTGGAACTGCAGCTGTCAATCCGGCAGTAGGAACAGTTTTTGGTACAGCATTTGCTATTATTTTAAATGGTGGATCTGAAGTTGCTTTAACATTGGCTATTCCAATCGGGATTTTGGCAGGAGCAATGGAAACATTGATTTCTATCTTATTAAGTGCATCGGCAGAACCATTTGATAGATTAGCAAAAGAAGGAAAAGAAAAAAGTATTATTGCATTGCATTTTGGATTATGGGTATTAAAATTTTTATCATTTTCTATTGTCGTTTTCGTTGCAGTACTTGTGGGGTCAGGTCCGATTAAAGCTTTTGTAGATTCTATTCCAGAAGTAGTGATGAATGGATTAGCAGTTTGTGGCGGATTGCTACCTGCAGCTGGATTTGCAATTCTTTTAAAAATGTTGTGGGAAAAGAAAATCGCTATTTTTTATTTCTTAGGATTCACTTTGGTTGCTTATTTAAAACTACCATTAGTTGCTTTAGCAATTATTGGGACAGTTATTGCCGTCACTGGTGCAATGAGAGACAAAGAAATATTGGATATTAAAAACACCAGAGTAGTAGCTGCTACAACATCTGATGACGATGAGGAGGACTTTTTCGCATGACAGAAATGAACGAATTAACTAAAGAAGACAAAAAAATGTTAAATGCTATTTTTTGGCGCTCTTTCCCACTTTATGCGCAATATAGTTATGCTAAAAATGGTGGAGCTGGTTTCTGTTATGCATTGATGCCAGCAATCAATCGATTCTATAAGAAAAATCAACAAGCAAAAAATGAAGCATTATACCGAAACATTGTTTGGTTTAATACTACAGGAAACTTTTCTTCTTTCATTATGGGGCTAACTGCATCGATGGAAAAAGAAAACAGTGAGAAACCTGATTTTGATGAAACATCAATCAATGCAGTGAAATCTAGTTTGATGGGGCCTATGGCAGGCATCGGAGACTCCATTTTCTGGGGTGTGTTACGAATTATTGCAGCAGGTGTTGCGATTGGATTAGGAAATAATGGGAATATTTTAGCACCGATTGTTTTCATCTTATTGTATAATGTACCATCAATTATTACACGTTATTATGGAACATATTTAGGTTTTACATTAGGATCAAAATATATTGAAAAAATATACTCAAGTGGCGCAATTCACATTATGACTAAAGCAGCAAGCACCTTAGGGTTAATAATGGTTGGGGGAATGACCTCCACAATTGTCACATTCACAGCTAAATTTGAATGGAAACAAGGTGGCGAATCAGTTTTACAACTACAAGATATTTTAGACCAAATCTTGGTTGGAATGGTCCCATTAGGTGTGACACTCCTTTGTTTCTATTTAATGAATAAGAAAGTAAGTTTCAATTTGGTATTAGTTGGAATTGTCGTTTTAGGTATTTTGTTATCTGTACTAGGTATCGCATAAAAGGAGATAGATAAGTAATGATTTATTATATCGATTCAGCTGATTTAACTGTTGTAGAAGAGGCAAATCAAGTCTATCCAATTGCTGGGATTACGATGAACCCAACGATTGTGATGAAGGATTTGAAAGGAGAGAAGATTCCGTTCTTTGAATTAACATCAAACATTCGAGAGGTTATTGGTGATGAGAAAGAATTACATGTTCAGGTGGTAGCGACAACAACTGAAGGAATGATTGCTGATGCGAAAGCTTTAAGAAAAAATATTTCAGGAAATTTATATGTTAAGATTCCAGCTTGTAAAGAAGGATACATTGCAATAGCTGCTTTGAAAGAAGAAGGGATTGCGACAACTGCTACAGCGATTATTGATGTCAATCAAGCGATTTTATCTGCTAAAGCAGGTGCTTCCTATGTAGCGATTTACGTGAACCGCGTCAGTAACATTTCAGCGGATGGGGATAAAGTATTGGCTGATACAGCTAAAGTATTTAAAGAGCATGGATTGGAAGCAAAAGTCCTGGGTGCCTCATTTAAAAATGCACTGCAAGTAGAGCGTGCAGCAGTCAATGGCGTTTATGGGGTAGCTGTAGGCTATGATGTATTTGAAGCCTGTGCAACACATATGTTAACCGATTCTAGTGTTGATCAATTCTTAAAAGATTGGGAAAGTGTATATGGAGCAGGAGTTACTATTGCAGCTTTTGAGTAGTGATAATTTTGGAAGGTAAGTAAAAGTTACAAATTAATGAAAAACGAAGCAACGATGGATTGATGAACCATTGTTGTTTCGTTTTTTATCTTATGATTTGTCAAAAAGCTAATTTTAGTAGTGACAAATACCATGTTTTGAAACGTTTACATAGATTTCTAGTCAATTTATGATAGGGATAACAAAGAAAAAATAAAATGAAAGGGAATTTTAAATTACAAAATATAATTTTCAGAAAAGGGGATATCTATGGAAAACAACACAGGTAGTGTTAGAGTAAAGATTCAAAAATTTGGTAGTTTTTTAAGTGGAATGATTATGCCTAATATTGGGGCTTTTATTGCTTGGGGAATTTTAGCAACATTATTCATTCCAACTGGATGGATTCCTAATGAACAAATAGCAGAAATGGTTGATCCAATGCTACGTTGGGGGTTGCCGATGCTTGTTGCTTACACAAGTGGATACAATGTTTATAAACAACGCGGAGGAGTAATTGCTGTAATTTCCAGCTTAGGTGCAATTATTGGTGCAGAAATGCCAATGTTTCTAGCAGTAATGATTATTTCTCCAACGGTGGCGTTTATACAGAAGAAAGCAGATTCTTTGTTGGATGGAAAAATTAAACCTGGTTTTGAAATGTTAGTAAATAGTTTTGTTATTGGAATATTGGGTGCAATCTTTAGCGTTCTATCTTATTTTGCAATTGGACCAGTAATTGAAGGAATCAACCTTGCATTTATGGGTGGCGTGGAATGGTTGATTGATAATAAGCTATTCCCGTTAGTTGCAATTATAGCTGAGCCTGCTAAGGTCCTATTTTTAAATAATGCACTTTATCATGGTGTTGTTGTTCCTTTGGCAATGAACCAAGTGATGGAAACTGGGAAATCAGTCTTATTTATGACTATTGCAAATCAAGGTCCAGGTCTAGGTGTCTTACTAGCCTATATGTTCTTTGGACGAGGAACAGCGAAACAGTCTGCTCCAGGCGCAATTGTTATTCATTTCTTGGGCGGTATTCATGAAATGTATTTCCCATATGTTTTGATGAATCCATTGCATTTAGTGTCAATTATTGTGAGTGGAGCAGTTGGTTTGTGGACATTTGATTTGTTTGATGCAGGATTAGTTGCTGCCCCCTCTCCAGGTAGTATTTTTGCTATTTTAGCAATGACGGAGAGAAATAGTTTTATTGGAATTATTGTAGGTACATTAATCTCTACAATAATAGCTTTTGTATTGTCGAGTCTAGTAGTGAAATTTCAGAAAAAAACGGAGGAAGAATTGCAACCAATAAATATGAATAGTGATATGGAAGATGTAACAGAAGTCAGTGAATTGCCGTCTTTCAATAACATCAAAAATATTGTATTTGCTTGCGATGCAGGAATGGGATCAAGTGCAATGGGTGCGTCATTGTTAAGAAAAAAAATAAAAGAAAATAACTTAGATATTGATGTGAAAAATTATTCTATTGCCAATATTCCAGATAATGTTGATTTGATTATTACCCATAAAGATTTAACAGATAGAGCTAAACAGGTAAGTCCAAATTCGATTCATGTTTCTGTTGAGAATTTCTTGTCTAGCGATAAATATGATGAAGTTATTAAAAAATTATTGGCTAATAAATAATGATACAGGAGGTCATTGACGAAGGTGTATATAAGTGCGAGAAATCGGGAAATTCTAGAACTTCTATTACTATATGGTGAAGCATCAAAATTTGATTTTATTAATTACTTTCAAATTAGTGAGAGAACTTTGCGTAGGGATCTAAATGAAATCAACGAATACACAAGAAAGTTCTCGCTTATAGTAATAACTAAAGATGACTATTTGATTCTTCAAGGAGAAGATTCAAACAAGAATAAATTAAATAGTTGGATCAATTCTTATGATGGATATGTTTTCTCGTCAACAGAGAGAAAAAGTTTGTTACTGTATTATCTGTTTTATGATATAGGAAGAACCTTATCTGATCTCTCTTTCAAACTAAATGTTTCACCAGATAAAATCAACCAAGAGCTTAATAGTATTAAATCTGAATTTCCAGAAGAATTTAGCTTTCAAATTGAAAAAGCAAAAGGAATTGTTGTACTAAGCAATGAGAACCAAAAAAGATTTTTATTGTATAGGTACATTTATCAGATGTGTAATAAATCATTATCTCAATTCATATTTGCATTTAGAGTGAGTGATATAAGTATTAATAATGTAGCAATTTTAGAATGTGTAAATATTAGTTCTTTAATTGAAATAGAGAAGCGTTTTAGAAGTATTCGTAGTACGCTGTTCAATGTTTCTGATGAAGATTACTTGAAAATTTTACTTTACTTTTCTATTTCTATCGAAAGAATTGACAATGGATACAAATTAGAGGCTTTAAATTTCTCTAACTTTTTTGAAAATACTTTAAATAGAAAGAATAGTTTGTACACATTTATTGTGTCTTTGTTAGATGAACCTGTAAAGTCAACTAGTTCTTCTGTAATTGAGATTAATCACTTATACAATTTTTCATTAGATTTTACAAATCAAGAATCTATAGATACTCTAAATCTGGAAAATCTGGCGGAGTCTTTAATTCAAACAGTAGAAAGAAGATTGAAACTTACACTTAAATCTCGAACTTTAAAAGAAGATCTAACAAATCACTTAATCAGTACGTTTACAGTTAGTAGAGAAAATAATCAGACTTTTTTTGATAAAAAAATGATTACTCAAATAAAAAATGACTACTCAAATATCTATACCATTGTAAAAGAAGAATTACGTAATTTTTTTTTAAAAGAGAGCATTACTGATGATAAGGTTGTATATATTGTTCTGCATTTTGGTGTAGCGTTATTAGAGTTATCTGAAAAAAGAGGATATGACTTATTAGTTGTATGCTCAAGCGGTATGGGTACTTCAAAAATGATTAGTGCTATTTTAAAAAGAAACATACCAGAAATTAATAGTGTGGACACAGTCTCCGTATACAATTTATTTCATGAAGTTGATTTAACAAAATACGATTTAGTTGTTTCTACTATCAATCTTGGTGAAGTACCGTTTTCATATATCGTGATTTCACCAGTTATTACAGAAATTCAAATTAAAGAAATAAAAAACAGATTAGATCAACTAGAGGAGTGATAGTTATGAAAAAAGTTTTACATTTTGGAGCTGGAAATATTGGGAGAGGTTTAATAGGTCAATTGTTTAGTGAGTCAGGGTATGAAATAGTTTTTGTAGATACAAGCGAAGCGTTAGTAACTCTATTAAACGAAAAAAAAGAATATGTTGTTAGTTATTGGGATAACGCACCTTCTTCCACAATCAAAAATTTTAGTGCAATTTTAGGTTCTGATGAGGATAAAGTATTTGAAGAAATCAAAAAGGCTGAACTTATTACGACAGCTGTAACTCCTAATTTTCTTCCAGCTATTGGAAAAGTTCTTGCTAAAGGAATTGCTAAGAGGATTGAAGTTGGGAATGAAACACCACTATCCATTGTAGCTTGTGAAAACATGGAATATGCGACATCTTTTCTAAAAAAAGAAATAGAGAAGAATATTGATACTAATTCATTATCTTATTTAGATAAGTGGGTTTCATTTCCTAATTCAGCAATCGATCGTTTGGTTCCCAATCAAAAAAGTAAAGATGGTTTATCTCTTTCTGTTGAAAAATATTATGAATTAACAATTGAAAAACACAATTTTAAATATTCAGTTCCAGAAATAACTGGAGCAAATTTTGTAGACAATCTACAACCATATATTGAACGAAAATTGTTTGTAGTAAATAATGCACATGCTTCTGTGGGCTACTATGCTTTCAATAAAGGATATAAAAATTTTAAAGAAGCGCTTGATAATGAGGATAATCGATTCTTTTTAAAAGGTATTATTGCTGAAGCAGTTGAGTTATTGATTAAAAAATATCCAGATTTGGAAACGATTTTGACAGAATATGGGAATAAAACATACATCCGATTTACTGAGGATTTTCAAAATGACTCAATAAGTAGAATCTGCCGAAATCCTATTCGGAAACTCTCTAAAAATGAGCGAATTGCTAAACCAACAAGACAATACATCGAAACTTTTCTAAATGTACCTCAATATTTTACAACAGCTTTAGCGTCAGGGTTGTTATATAACAATTCTGAAGACGATGAATCAGTAACGCTTCAAAAAATGTATGATACAAGAGAAGTAAGTGATGTAATTACTGAAGTGACAGGGTTTGAACCTTACACTGCAGCACATACTAAGATTTATGAAAATTATACTAAGGTACATGAAGGGCAGGAAAAATAGTTTGGAATTAAAAATTTTTGATACGAATAATATTATTTTAGAAGCTGATATTAGAGATAAAATAGAAGCCATTGTAACAGCTGGGAAAATTTTAGTTGAAAATGGTTATGTTGCTGAAGAATACATTGACTCGATGCTAGAAAGAGAAAATACTGTGTCAACCTATGTAGGAAATTTTTTAGCAATTCCTCATGGGTCTGATGGTTCTAGTCAATATATCAAACATTCAGGTATTTCATTTATCCAATTAAAAAATGAAGTTAATTTTGGTTCTGAGAGTGATCCAAAACCAGTAAAAATCTTATTCGGTATTTCTGGTATAGAAGATGAACACTTAAATATACTTTCTAAAATTGCCATTTTTGCTTCAGAAATTGAAAATGTTGAATTGTTGGCTAAAGTAACTAATAAAGAAGACGTAATCAAACTACTGGATGAAGTGAATGTGTAAATAAAACCAATTATACATCTATTAAGATGTATGAAAATAAATTTATTGGAGGATGAAAGATGATTTATTATGTAGATTCAGCTGATTTAACTGTTGTAGAAGAGGCAAATCAAGTTTATCCAATTGCTGGGATTACGATGAACCCAACGATTGTGATGAAGGATTTGAAAGGAGAGAAGATTCCGTTCTTTGAATTAACATCAAACATTCGAGAGGTTATTGGTGATGAGAAAGAATTACATGTTCAGGTGGTAGCGACAACAACTGAAGGAATGATTGCTGATGCGAAAGCTTTAAGAAAAAATATTTCAGGAAATTTATATGTTAAGATTCCAGCTTGTAAAGAAGGATACATTGCAATAGCTGCTTTGAAAGAAGAAGGGATTGCGACAACTGCTACAGCGATTATTGATGTCAATCAAGCGATTTTATCTGCTAAAGCAGGTGCTTCCTATGTAGCGATTTACGTGAACCGCGTCAGTAACATTTCAGCGGATGGGGATAAAGTATTGGCTGATACAGCTAAAGTATTTAAAGAGCATGGATTGGAAGCAAAAGTCCTGGGTGCCTCATTTAAAAATGCACTGCAAGTAGAGCGTGCAGCAGTCAATGGCGTTTATGGGGTAGCTGTAGGCTATGATGTATTTGAAGCCTGTGCAACACATATGTTAACCGATTCTAGTGTTGATCAATTCTTAAAAGATTGGGAAAGTGTATATGGAGCAGGAGTTACAATTGCGGATTGTAAATAAGAAAGAAGGAAAAAAGCAATGAATAAAGTTTTTGCAAGTCCATCTGAGTATTGCGGACAGTTTGAGCCACTCATGCGGAATTTAGAGCCAGCGAGTGCGGGAGATAAAACCGGTCAATGCGGAAGATAAGGCCACTGATATATCTTATTATATCAGTGGCCTGCCATTATT
>NZ_JBSMVT010000034.1:0-24244 GCF_053760925.1 Enterococcus olivae | reverse complement strand
CCACAAACAGCGTTTGAACAAGCACTGAAGCAAACGCTTAGTTGATTTGACAACGAGCCTCTCGCACCATGACTTCCGTCTGGGAAGGCTGGCAATACCAGCCTGTATGAATCAGACTATCATGGCGTTACTCATTATCAAATCAACACTGATACTTAGCAATAACATACGAATTTCACTTTTTTCAAAAAGTGGCTAACTTGTTCTTGAAATTTTGGATTGGAAAAAATCCAGATTTTTGAAGAGATAGATGGAATGAATTAGTTCTATGCCGGATATTGTATAATTAGTAGAAATGAATATGTACTTATATGGGAGTGTCCATTTTTGAGAGTAAAACTAATTTCACATGCATTAATAAGTAACAAGAATCAGTATTTACTAAACAAACGTTCTAACATTAAACGGGGTAAAAAGAATGTTTATCCATTATACTGGGATATACCCGGTGGAAGTGTTGAAGACATGGAATTGCCAAGTGAGGAAGTTTTAAGAGAAATACTTGAAGAAGTGGGCCTTCATATAATGATTAAAAGTATTATTCACGAAGATAGTAACTTAGATAAACAAAAAAACACTATTTTTACCCGACTAGTTTACGAGGGAGAGATAAAAGAAACGGATTCAGAGATGAACATTGTCCTTGATCCCGAGGAGCATTTAGAATACAGATAGATCCATTCTTTAGAAGAGTTAAGACAAGAAAATATTGTTCCATATGTCAAAGAAATCTTTAAAAATATGAATGAAAATAAAATAGAGAGTCCCTAATTTTTGCGAGACTATTTTATAAAAAAACAATACATATTTTTAAATGATCCGTTCCTTGTTAAAATGTCAGACTACTGGATATTCATGTCTAACTACTCTTAAAGTTTCAAGGTAGGATACAACAGCTTGTAAATTCCGCTTTTGAAAGCGAAGCTCTATAAAGAGTGTTTTCTTTGCGATTTCCCAACAGGAATACTTCTCTAGCCTTATGACAATCTTAATAGAACATGATATGATTAAATCAGAGGGAATATTCAATAAAGGAGGCGAGGACTATGGAAAGTTTATTACTCACGATCGGATTTGTCGGGATAGTATTGGCGATACTCACGCCCTTCACTAAGCTGTCATCTCTTGTGACACTTGTTAGTTTCTCTTTGTACTTTTATTTTAGTGGAGTAGAGAACTGGCTACCCCTCATGCTGTTTGTATTAGGACTTCTCTTGATCGTTTTTGAGATTTTTATTCCCGAATTCGGAATAGCCGGAATACTGGGGGCAATCCTGCTCATTGCTGGCTTGTACTGGACAATCGGTGATCTAGGCCAAACAGTTCGGGATTTGAGCATGGCCGTTGTCATTACAACTGGACTAGTGGTTTATCTGGTTAAAAGAGGTTATTCTTTAGCAAATGTGAATAAATTGATTTTACAAACGAATCTTGAAACAAATGTTGAGGTAAAACCGGAAGAAACACAGCTTAGCCTACAACCAGGATTGATCGGTAAAGCGCAGACATCTCTAAGGCCTTCTGGAAAAGCAACCTTTGGTGAAGAAAGTGGCCCAATATTTGATGTCTTGAGCATAGAAACACTGATTTCCAGTGGTACACCGATCATTATTGACAAGATTCAAGGAACAAAGATTTTAGTAAGAGAATACAAACAAGAAGATGGAGGGTGAAATAATGAATTATTATGGACAGCCAGAAGCAGGTGTAGGATACATTGGATTGATCATTATTGCGGCACTTATCGTCGTTCTATTAATGCTTTTCTTGAGATTCGTGCCCGTCGGATTATGGGTAACAGCCTATTTCTCTGGCGTAAAAGTAAGTATTGGTACCTTGATTGGAATGCGTTTACGAAGAGTGAATCCGCAAAAGATCATCCAACCGTTGATCAAAGCGACTAAAGCCGGATTGATTCTTTCAACCAATCAGCTGGAAGCCCATTATTTAGCGGGAGGGAATGTCAATCGTGTAATCGATGCACTGATTGCATCTCAACGTGCAGATATTGATTTGGAGTTTGAAAAAGCCGCAGCGATCGATTTAGCAGGTCGTGATGTCTTTGAAGCGGTACAGGTCTCTGTAAATCCAAAAGTCATTGAGACACCAAAAATTTCAGCAGTGGCGAAAAACGGGATCGAGATCATCGTAAAAGCGAAAGTAACTGTACGTGCCAACATCGAACGATTAGTCGGTGGTGCAGGAGAAGATACAATCATTGCCCGTGTAGGTGAAGGGATCGTTACAACAGTAGGTTCTTCTGAGAAACACGAAGCCGTTTTACAAAATCCTGATTCGATTTCTAAAACTGTTTTGAGCAAAGGTCTGGATTCAGGGACAGCATTTGAAATTCTGTCAATCGATATTGCAGACGTTGATGTGGGCCGAAACATTGGGGCAGAGTTACAAACTGACCAAGCAGAGGCAGACAAAAACATCGCCCAAGCGAAAGCGGAAGAACGACGCTCAATGGCGATCGCTCAAGAACAAGAGATGCGTGCAGAAGTTCAAAAAATGCGTGCTCGAGTAGTGGAAGCCGAAGCTGAGGTTCCATTGGCAATGGCAGAAGCCTTGCGTCAAGGAAATCTAGGCGTGATGGATTACTACAAATTACAAAATATCAATGCAGATACAGAAATGAGAGAATCTATTTCTGGACAGGTAGATCAATCAGACGAAGAAGCGTGATAGTATGTTTATTCTTATCGGTACACTCATTCAGTTTATCGTTGGTTTCGCTCCGCTGATCATTATGATTCTTTTTGTAAGCCGAATGTTCAAAGCACAAAACAACAAAAATAAAAATCAAAAAAGTGGAGAAAATCTTCGAGCTTCGAACAAGACTCCTCAGCGAAATGCTGAAAATAAAGGGTTTTTACAACAAATGAAGACCGAATTTCAGCAGGTGTATGAAGAGGAACAACAAAAAAATCAAAGAAATGCGCATGTTCAACAACGTGTAAAAAAACAGCAGCCTGTTACTCAGACACTAACTTCTGAACAACGAGCAAAGCAGCAGCGAACCAAGGAACGTTTACAAGCCGCTCAAGTTGAGAGAGGGCGTCAATTTCATACTGCAAGTCGTTCCCTTGAACAACAGCCAAGGAATGAGCTTCGTGTTGAAAAAACGTCTAAAGCGACCTCTTCTTTGAGAACCAAGAGAGAACGAAAGATGCAGTTTGACAAGAAAAATCTTGTACAGGCAATGATTTACAAAGAAATAATAGACAAACCTGTATCGATCAGAGATGAGCAGGCAGTTAAATAATCAATAGAAAAAGCTCTTTAAACGTCAATCGTTTAAAGAGCTTTTTTGGATGAATCAATTATGCGCTAATAGTTCTTGCTTGAAGGATGTGTCAGCAGTTGCTGCGGCATTGACGTATCTAGCGATTCTCAAGCTATGATCACCGACCCGTTGCAGTTTCACCAAGACATCTACATATACACTACTAGCTACTTTTGTATTACAGATATCTTCTGCCATACGAGTGAAATGCTTGTCGCGGAACTCTTCCTCTACAGTTCGCAAGTAATCTTCGGCTTCTTTTAGTTTCTCATAACCCGAGGTGTCGTTGTCATTGAGCATTTGAATACTTTCCTTCAACAGCTCAAGGACCATTTTGTACATCGACTCCAAGTCTTCCAGAGCCTCTTTCGTAAATTCTTCTTTGTTTTCATAGATTTGCTTATAAAATTCAGCCAAATCAATATTCAGATCACTAATACGTTCCAGACTTTTTACGCTTTCTAGATTCTTAGTGTAGTCTTGTGTGATCACATTGGTTTCGCCGCGTTTGACGATTGCTAATAGGTAGCGAGTTAGATTGTTGTCCAGATCATCGACCATTTCTTCTAACTGCTGAATCACATCAAAGTCTTCACTGTCCTTAGATTTAAGATAGTCATTTGTCGTCTCAAAGGATTCTAGAACCAGATCAGCCATTTGAGAGATCGTTTTTTGGGCAAGCTGCATGGCGCCTTCAGGATAGTGTTCCACCAAGTCGTAATCCAACGGTTGGATTTTCTCGCGGCTTTTGATCTTGTCTTCTCCTGGGATGATCCATTCCAATAAGCGAATAAACATCGGTACGAATGGAATGATCGCAAAGGTGAAGATCAAATTAAAAACAAAGTGATTGATACCGACAGCCATTGCCGGAGAGCCTCCCATGATACCATTCAACCAAACGACAAAGGCGGAGTAAGGGACGATCAGGAACATCATGATCACAGCGCCTAAAATATTATAGATCGCGTGGAACCAGCCTGCACGTCTTGTAGAAACAGATCCACCAAAGGATGCCAGTAAAGCGGTCAAAGTGGTTCCGATGTTTGAACCAAAGACAAAGGCCGAAGCAGCTGCCATGGTCATTTCACTGTTGCCATAAAGCTGTTGGACAATGGCGATCACGGCAGTGGATGAATTGATCACTGCAGTCGCGACTGTACCAGCTAACAAAGCTAGCCAATTATTTTCTGATGTAACACGTATAAAGTTCTCAAATTCAGGCAAATGTTGTAAGAGAGCTAGCTGCTCACCCATGATTTTTAAGCCGACAAATGTAATCCCAAAACCAAAGATGATGAAACCGACGCTTTTATAAAACTGTCGAGAAACAAATAATAGGATCAAAGCACCGACAAAAATAAAATAGAAACCAAGTTCTTCGACATTCAGCCCAATGATGAGAGCGGTTACAGTGGTCCCCAGATTAGCACCAATAGAAATCCCTATTGCTTGTCTAAGCGACATCAGACCGGCACGAACCAAACTGATAGAAATCACTGTTGCGGCAGTACTCGATTGCATCAAAGCAGTGATGACTGTTCCGACAAGAATCGATGACCACAGACTTCCTGTGTATTTTTCGATATAGTCGCGGACTTTTGTTCCAGCGGCGTCTCTAAGACCGTCTCCTAAAAATTTGATGCCAAGAAGAAATAAACCAAAGCCTCCTAAAATTACATTAAAGTGTATATCAGATAATTGTGTGACTGCTGTAGAAATCATATTTTTCCTCCAATAATTACAATATGCAAATTTCATTATAGCTTAATTACCAAGGCTTGAATAGACCAAAAATTAACAAAACTAACGGTAAATTTACAATGTTTACCTTTAGTTTACATATAAAGCGACCTTTTTTTCTATGAAAAGAGAGAACAGCTATTTTTAATCGTTATTTTTTTAAAAGTGTTTTCTCTGGAAATTGCTAAGAATCAACAAACGAATAGAATTCTTTCTGTTATAAATAAAGAAGGAATTTTTACAAAGTTCTTAAAGAAATATTGTCAGCAAAAAACTGATTTTTTTGAAAAAAATGACATCCTGATGATAGATTGTCCCATTCAGCGTGACAAAAAAGTCCAATTGTCTTCAAGTGAAGGACAGTTGGACTTTTTTGTCACGAGGAATGATTGGCCAATCTTCCACTTTTTTTGAAAGGGAAGGAACAATATGACCTATAAAATAGAGAAACTAAGAGATTCAAAGTTTGTGTATATGAGAGCAACCGGTGTTTATGGTACTTCAAAAAATTTCCAGATGATGACTGATTTTAAGCAGTGGTTGCTTGAAAATGACTTTTGGAAAGAAGTATTGGAAAATGGCATCATCTGCATTGCTCAAGATGATCCGGAAAAGATAGCAGCAGAAGCTTGTCGTTATGACTTGGTCGTTTTTACAAAGAAGGAAATTCCTGACGATTCACGAATCGATACAGGAAACTTTTCGGGTGGAACATATGCCGTTTTTTCGATGCCTCACACTACGCAGGCTGTCCAATCTTTTTGGTCGTCATTTGAAGAAACAGTTTTGCAAAACAAATTATCTTTGCGAGAACATCCGATATTGGAGAGATATAAAGAGGAAATTGGAGAGAAAAAGAAGTGTGAATTTTTAATTCCAATTGATTAAACAAAGAAAAGGAGCGCTTACTAAAATGAAAATCGAAAAAGCAACGAGAGAGAATCTGCCTCAGATCGTTGCCTTACATCAAAAGTTGGTTCCCTTTGAACTGACATTGGAGGATGCCGAGGCTATCTATCAAAAAATGATCCATGATACTGCTTATTACTTAGCTGTTGCCAAAGAAGGGGATCAGGTTTTAGGAACAGCCTTAGGGATTTGCTGTCAAACACTGGCTGCGCCTTTTTTAGTGATCGAAGATGTTATCGTGGAAGAACGTTTGCGAGGAAATGGGATCGGAAAAAACTTGATGCATTCTTTGGATGTCTTTGCTGAAGAAAAACAGTGTCAGTATGCTCTTTTAGTCTCTTCAGGACACCGTAAAGCAGCTCATCATTTCTATCAAAGGATGGGCTTTACAGAAGATGTCCTTGGTTTTAGAAAAGTATATGATACTACTGTATAAATTTCTAACAAATATACAAAAGAATAGAACCTATGACTTGAACATCATAGGTTCTGTTTATTGCTCGGAGTTTAAGCTGTTATGTGGTCCAACAAAGCAAACATCACACTTCTATTTTCAGCGGGCACCTGCGTGTCTATAATAACTGCGGGTGATTGTTGAAGGGCATTTTTGTCATCAGCATATTGAGCATCGTTGATCACGATCTCTCGTAGATCATCCTGCTCTGGTTCAAAATGAAACTGTAATCCAAGGATTTGGTCATTCATAATGAATCCTTGGTTTTCGACCAGATCGCTACTGAAAAGTAGCTCTGCTCCTTCAGGGATTTCAAACATTTCTTCGTGCCAATGTAAGGCTAGGAGTTGATCAGGGATGTCGGAAATCTGATTTGATCGTAGATAGACCGGTGCCCAGCCGACTTCTTTATAAGGTGCTTTTGAGATTCCACAACCGACTGCTTTAGCAATCTGTTGTGCACCAAAACAGGCACCAAATATAGGAACATTCTTCTCGATAAGCGTGCGAATCAACTGACGTTCTTCCGCGATCCACGCTAGGTCATCATTGGGACTCATCGGACCGCCTAAAATAATCAATAGATCCGTTTCTTCAGCGGTTGGCAGAAGCCCGGCAAATTGATATGGATGGTAGACATACATGTCGTGCCCATTGGCTTGAGACCATGCTTTGATCGCGCCAGGTCCTTCGTTAGGGGTGTGTTGCAAAACATTGATTCTCATGCGCTTGACCTCCTTTTTTGTAAGACAGAGAATTATTTTTTTCGTTAATTTTAAAAGAAAATCTATTGAAAAGCAATAGTTAAAGAGACCTGTTACTATACAGTTGCATTTGCAACTGTATATGATAAAATAGACACGTACTTACAGAGAAAGGTTTATTTTATTTAATAGCTGCTGCAACACTTCTTTTTCTGAGTGATCCAGCGACACCAAAGCAGTTTGAATATATTGTTGCTCTAGCTTTGAGAGGATCGTGTAGAGTTCTTTGGTTTTTTCTGTTGGAAACAGTTGATTGAATCGTTTGTTTTCAGGATTGCTTTTCTTTAGAAGATAATCCTCTTGCTCAAGTTTTTTGAGCGCTCTACTCAAAGTGGTTTTATCGACATTCATCAGATTGACTAGCTCCGCTTGAGAGATGCCCTGATTTTCAACGATCCGTATGAGGTAGAGAAATAAATTATTGTCGAGCTGATAGCTAGCCGCCAGCTGATTCATATCGGTGGTTGCTTTGCGGGAAATCGAACCGATTAATCTAAATAAAGCAATATCTGTTTGATTCATAACCATTCTCCTGTCTTTGTAGTTGCAAGACTATTGTACAGGAAATGAAAGAAAAGAGGAATCCTTGTGTGGAAAATCAAAACATTGGAAGAACTATCTAGCCTAGAGCTTTTAGAAATTTTACGGTTGCGGATCGATACCTTTGTGATCGAACAAGAGCGAATCTATCATGAAGTAGACGACAAGGATCTTCTCGCGTATCACATCTTTTATCACAATCCGGATACGCAAAGAGTTGAAGGCTACGCCCGAGTATTTCAAACCAATGAGCATGTGACTTTTGGAAGAGTCGTGATCAGCAAAGCATTAAGAGGTACGGGGCAAGGAACGTACTTGATGGAACAGGTATTAGACGTATGTAGAAGCAATTATCCTAATCAAAAAGTCGAGATCGAGTCACAGGAACAAGTCGTTCCATTCTATGAAAAATTTGGCTTTGAAGTGATTGGAGAGCCTTTTATTTTTGAAGGATCACCCCATGTTGAGATGCAGTTGATTCAAATACCTTAAAGGGACAAGTGTGCGAAAAGCTTGCCAAGGGGTTCTAAGTTATGGCATGAAAGAAATAACAAAAAAAGACACAGCTGAATCTAGTTGATCAAGAATCGAGGAAAAGATGGAAAAAATCTATTTTTTATGTACGGGAAACTCTTGCCGCAGTCAAATCGCGGAGGCCTATGGAAAGAAATATCTCTCTGAACAAGGAGTGGAAGTCCGCAGTGCAGGAATTGAAACACACGGCTTGAACCCAAGAGCTGTTAAGATAATGGCAGAAGACGAGATTGATATTACCGATCAGATCTCAGAATTGATTGATCCGGATTATTTTGCGCAGGCAGATTTGATTATCACACTTTGTGGCGATGCAAAAGATAATTGTCCAGTTATTCCAAAGACAGCGACTCATCTCCACTGGGGGGTGAAGGATCCGGCAAAGGCACAGGGAAGTGAAGCCGAGATCGCCGAACAATTTCGAGCAGTAAGAGATGAGATCAAACAAAAAATTCAAGCATTGAAAAAATAAGGGGATGAGCGCTGATTGAGAAAGTCTGAATCAGTGCTCATTTTTTCTTTGACAATTTTCGCCTCAGTTCAAAATGGGAGCGTTTGCTATTATAGGGGGATTCCCTTATAATTTAATATATAGATTGTGAAATGACAGATAATACCGCGAAGAGGAGGAAAAGTCTATGATGAAAAAAATATCCGTCCTATTCAACGGTATCGAGTGCAGCCGGAGGTTCTGGAGCGCCAGTTGAGATCGTCCATGATACCAATGTTGAACTAGACTATGACGTCATGCCTTATGAGGAAATGATGAGTGATCCTGATGAATTTACTGATATGGAATTAGAGGTCAGTGGTCTTGGGGTTGCGGCTTTGGAAGAAGAGAATGTGTACACCATCTGGATCGTGCATCAGGGCGATGACGACCAAATGTATTTAGGTATCTTACCTAAAGATACTGTCGGTTCAGATTATTTTATCGAAAATGATCTACAGTTTTTATTAGCTGGTCATGCAGCTCCTGTAGGAATAACCGCAGATGCACAGTTTGTTGATATCTTTACCTATGATGACGCTGAAGGGAACGAGGTCTCTGTTCCGCGACTCTACATCGAAAATGTGGAGGTCGTGGAAATGATGGATTATCGTTTTATTGGAGTCAATACTTTAGGTTGGCCGCTTGAGGAGTCTCGCATCGGTGATACCGTGACTTTTGGAGAAAACGAAGAGCTGGTTGTGACTTTTGATGATTTTAGACCTTTGATGGATAATGAGGATCTTTACTATCTTGTTTATTCAATAACGAATAATACCGATATTACGCTATCTATGCCGATACTATTTGCTGCCTCGCAAAATGGAGAGGATCGTATGCCGAGTGACGGTGGGATGGTCATGTCGGATGAGTTGTCAGAATATGAGTTTTTTGCTGATATTGAGTCTGGAGCGACTTCTCAAATGGTCATGATTTTTTCTGATTTAGATAAAGATGCTCCCCTTAATTTGCTAGTCAGCGCTTTTTTGAGCAATATGGATGAAGATATGTATGAACCATTGGGAGATTCTTATATGCTAAGAGTCAATCTTCCAGTGATCGATTAAGAGGCTGCGCAAGCCTCTTTTTTCTTTTTGATTGTCAATTTTTAAAATACGAATTAAACTAAATACAGAACTACCAATGAAATGAGTGAGGAGAGGATCTATATGCTATTAAACGTTTTGTCTGATGAATTTTCTGTTGTCCAAGTTTCAAGCATGGAAAAAATAGATTTTTCGATTGATCCTTTGTTCATAGGAAAAACTGAAGAAGAAATCTCTGTTGTCTTACCAACGAACTGCGTTTCTTTTGAAACGATCGCTCGAGAAGATCATTGGAAAATGTTTAAGATCGAAGGCATTTTGGATTTTAGTTTAGTCGGTATTTTGGCTAAGATCTCAACCTTGCTAGCAGAAAGTGACATTAGTATTTTTGCAGTATCGACGTTTAATACTGATTACATTCTTGTGAAGACCGCTGATTTTGAAGAAGCTGAAAAAGTATTAAAGGCAAATGGTTATCAAATAAACTGACGAGCATGTTTATTTTTAGAATAAGGGGTGTCAAATGGATTTTGAGCTAAAACATAACTACCATATTGCAGTACCAACGGCATTCGATGAAAAAGAAGAGGTGAATTCTTCTGCCACAATCGAGCATATCTTGTACTTGCAGGAACAAGGGATCCATTCAGTATTGATGTGCGGTACAACGGGTGAACAACACAGTATGACTTTACAGGAAAAAATGAGCTTGCTTGAAGCGGTCGAAAAAGAAAATCGTTGGCATAGGGATTTTGAAATTCTTTTTGGTGTCGCTAGTATCAGACAAAAGGAAGCGGTCGAACTAACCAAATACATCAATGATTTACAGACTGTGTCTGGTATTTTATTAGGTTTTCCACCGTATGTCCTTCCGAATCAAGCAGAGCTAAAAGGCTATATAGAGAGTATTCTTCAAGTGACGGAAAAACCTGTTATTCTTTACAATAATCCTCGAAGAATAGGCGTGGATGCTGATGCTGAGCTTTTGAATGAAGTTTTTCGTCATTCAAATGTCATCGGGATAAAGGAAGCCGGAGATCCTCAAAAAATCCTTCAATTTGATGTATCTCAGAAGCAACCTTTTTATATTTATGCTGGTGGTGAAGCAGACTTAGCTGAAAAAGTGGCATTAGGTTATCATCGTTTGTCTTCTGTCGGCGGAAATCTGTATCCAAACGAGATCAAGGAATGGTTTGATCGATTGTTGGCAGGTGCTACAGAAGAATTTGAATTTGCAAAAGGACTAGCAGAAAAATTAGCAGACAGTCCTATTGATCGTCTGAAAATGGAAATCACTAAAAAGGAACAGATCGACATGGGAAGAGCACGTCAACCACTCGGGAATCAATAGTTATCGGGAAAGATAGGGAGGAATCATTTTCTTCTCTATCTTTTTTTGTCTCAAAACTACTGGGCTAACGAGGTATAATGAAGAAGGTAGTGATTCAGGCAACTAAAACGAACAAAATCTGTCCTTGTCGCTTGCTTTTAAATCTAGATCAATCAGTTATGATTATAGTATGGAGTGTGAAAAGTATGAAAAATACGAAACAAAATATTGCGATGAATCTCAGTCATCTCCGCAGCAAACAGAATCTGTCACAAGAAGAATTGGCAGAAAAAGTCGGTGTCACTCGACAAGCGGTCGCAAAATGGGAAAATGGACAGTCTCTGCCGGATATATTGAACTGTGAAGCCTTAGCGGATCTGTTTGATGTGTCCTTGAATGATCTTGTCCGCTATGACTCAAGAGAATCGGGTGTTCCGATCGGACCTAAAGACAAGCATATCTTTGGCGCAGTCACGATCAGTGAGAGAGGACAGATCGTTCTTCCTAAAAGAGCGCGGGATCTGCTTCATCTGCAAGCTGGGGACACTCTGGTTGTTTTAGGGGACACCAATCCTGTGACAGCTGGACTGGCTTTGATCAGCAGTGACACATTTCTGAGAATGACTGGTCAAGCAGTCGACGATATTTTTAAATGAAAGTGAGCAAAAGTTATGAACAGTTTATCAGTAAATGGCATTACCAAGCATTATCCCAACTTTATTTTACAGGATATTGATTTTTCAGTGAAACCCGGTAGGATCATGGGATTGATTGGGAAAAATGGAGCTGGAAAATCTACGACATTGAAAGCGATCTTGAACATGATTCACGTAGATAGCGGAAAGGTCGAGATGTTTGGCAAAGATTTCCTGCAACAGGAACAAAGCTGTAAGCAACAAATCGGCGTGGTTCTGGGAGGAATCGATTTTTACAAAAATAAAAAATTGAAGGATATCACGGCAGTAACTCGACAGTTCTATCCCAATTGGAATGAATCATTACATCAAAAATATTTGCAATTGTTTGCTTTGGATCCACAGAAACGAGTAAAGGAATTGTCATCGGGAATGAAAGTCAAATACTTGATTGCGATCGCCTTATCCTATGAAACGAAATTATTGATTTTAGATGAACCGACAAGTGGGTTAGATCCTGTCTCGCGTGATGAGCTGTTGGCATTGTTCCGCCAGCTGGTTGCAGATGGACAACGCAGTATTTTATTTTCCACGCATATCACATCAGACTTAGAAAAGTGTGCCGATGATATCACATACATTCAACAAGGAAAAATGATTCACAGCGATGAGAAAGAGGCATTCATTCGCTTCTTTGATCCGTTAAAAACAGAAGAAGAGGAGTCGTTATCTTTAGAAGAGATCATGATTCGTTCAGAAAGAGGGACCCATGGTTATCAATCTATTATATAAAGAACTGCGTTTAGCAGCACATCCTAATTTATTCATCTTTGCTTTGTTGGGCATATTGGTCATTGTGCCGGAGTATCCTTATGGCATGGTCTTTATTTTTGGTTGTTTGGCACCCTATATCACCTTTATGTATGGTCGCGAAACCAATGACATTTTTTATACTTCTCTGCTGCCGGTAAAAAAGCGGGATATCGTGAAGGCAAAATGTTTATTGTTGGTCGTGACACAATTGACCCAGTTATTGATTTCCGTTCCTTTTGCTGTTTTACGCAATTATTGGTTCGCGAATAATCCTGTAGGAATTGAACCGAATGTTGCTTACTATGGCTTCGGTTTATGTATCTTTGCATTGTTCAATAGTCTTTTTCTGCCGGTCTTTTTTAAAACAGCTTATCAGTCTGGCTGGGCTTTCTTAGTGGCAATCATTCCGACCGTTATTGCTGTGACTATTATGGAAGTACTAGTACATTTCCCGGCATTTACGTGGTTGGACAGTGTTGAAGGTGCGATGCTACTTCGTCAGCTTCCGATCTTACTGATAGGGATGATCGTTTACAGTGTCAGTATGCTGTGTAGTTATTATTTGTCAGCGAAATCTTTTGACCGTGTAGATTTGTAAGAGAAAAAGCAAGCGGACGTCGCTTGCTTTTTCTTTCGTTATGTGTATTGAAAACCCCTGGCTATGCCGGGGGTTCCCAAGAGCTTCAAGCGAGGTATTAAAAAAGCCTCCTAAAGATGATAAGATGAAATTGGTTTCCCGACCACCACATCCATCAACTTAGGAGGTGCCTATTATGAAAAAGGCTAATGAAAGTTTATCACACACAACATGTAAATGTAAGTATCACATTGTTTTTGCACCCAAGTATAGACGGCAAGTGATTTATGGGAAGTATAAGAAAAGTATAGGTGAGATTATCCGAACATTATGTGAAAGAAAAGGAGTGGAGATCCTCGAAGCAAATGCGTGCAAAGATCATATCCATTTACTCGTAAGCATCCCACCAAAATATAGTGTGTCAAGCTTTGTAGGCTATCTAAAAGGTAAAAGTAGCTTAATGATTTTTGATAGACATGCGAATTTGAAGTATCGATATGGGAACAGGAAATTTTGGTGTAGAGGTTATTACGTGGACACAGTAGGAAGAAATAAAAAGCAGATTGAAGAATACATTCGAAATCAAGTACAAGAAGATTATACAGCGGATCAGCTCACACTGTTTGAAGAGTATGATCCGTTTACAGGACAAAAAAAACAAGAAGAAGTGAAAGAGATTCTTTAAGGATCAGTGAGTAAAAGTGGTGCAAGCGGGAAATTTTTCAGGAAGCCTTTTAGGCTATGGCCGGTAAAAGAGGCTTTCAGCCGAAGAACGAACCTCCAGTTCACACTGGAGGTTTTGATTTTGCTTTAGTCTGGTTGGATTTCCAGCAAGATTTTTCCTTGAGCCTTCGAATGGATGATATCATACTGTGCCTGGGAAGCCTCTTCCAATGGATAGGTCTTGCCAATCACTGGTGTGAGAACTTTTTGATCCAGCATTTTTTCAATCTCATCTAAACAATGCTGATAGCCTGCAGGTTGATAATGCCAAACAGCCATTCCTAAAATATCGATTTCTTTGGCCATCGTTTGTCTTGGATCAAATTCGAGTGTTCCTCGGTTACCTACGACCACAATTCTTCCGAATGTATTGATTACACGTAAATCATTGGTCAGGTTTTCGTTCGCCAGCATCTCAATGATCAGATCGACCTCTGAGATATTTTTCAAATACTCGGACTCATGATGGTTCAACACCAGATCGGCGCCATTTTTCTTAACGGCAGCCATTCCTTCAGCACTACCGGCAGTCCCGATGACATAGGCGCCCTGATGTTTGGCCATTTGGACAGCCAGCATCCCGACACCACCAGAAGCACCGTGAATCAGCACTTTCTCTCCTTGGGCGAGTCTTCCTCTTTGGAAGAGTGCTTTATACGCTGTGGTCGCAGGAACGCCGATCGCTGCTCCTTCTGCGTAAGACATAAAAGAGGGAAGTTTGCGAATAGCATCTGCACCACAAACAACTTTTTCCGCATAGGTCCCTGTTGTTTTAGAAAGGGTAGAGGCAACAAAAACTCGGTCACCCACAGCAAAACCTTGGACCTCCTTGCCGATTTTTTCGATCTCACCTGCACCGTCAAAACCTGGGATATAAGGAAGCTCAGGTGAAAAGAAGGCATAGCCTCCTGCCCGTATATAAGTTTCAAAAGGATTGACACCCGCAAAATAAAGTTTGACCATCACTTCATTTTTATCTACTTCAGGTTCCTTGGTCTCTACCAGCTGCAGGACTTCTGGATCACCAGTTTGACTCATCTTTATAGCTTTCATTTACCGATCCCTCCATTTTTCTATATTCTATCTTTAGCGTACACCTTGTCTAATGGTAGTTCAAGAAATTCGTCTAGCTAAAATACTCTCAAAGATTTTTGAGAAATAATCAAAAGACTCCTATCATCAGTCTACCTATGTTAAGATAATAGATAAGTTTTTTCTATTAATTATCATTTTTTGGAGGGATTATATGTCTTTAGATCAAGTGAAACATTATTTTTCCAGTATAGGTATGGAGGATCGAATAAAAATATTAAATGAATCCAGTGCAACCGTTGAAGAAGCAGCCAAAGCACTAGGTTGTCAGCCACAAAATATTGCCAAGACCATGTCTTTTTCTTTAGAGGATGAGTCAATTCTTGTAGTGATGGCTGGTGACGTAAAAGTCGATAATAAAAAATATAAATCGTTTTTTGGAAAAAGAGCAAAATTGATCTCAAGAGATCGGGTAGAGGAGGCAATCGGTCATTCACCTGGTGGGGTCTGTCCTTTTGCGATACATCCAAATGTTAATGTCTTTTTGGATGAATCCTTGAAACGGTTCGATTGGATCTATCCTGCTGCTGGCGATGATCACAGCGCGGTTCAGCTGACACCTGGAGAATTAGAAAAATATTCTGCCGCAAAAGCTTGGGTGGATGTTGCCAAAGAATGGGCATAGCAATTTGAGGCACTAATTGGTTTTAAAGTGCTACGTTAGAATTTGGATTGATTTATTAAAAATATCCACTTATAATAACTTTACAATAAAAAAACAAATCGTAGCGTTATGGGGTGCTTTTGATAAAGCTGAGATGGAGGATTCCAAACTCTTTGAACCTGTGAGGTAAACCTCGCGTAGGGAACAATGTTCAATGTTCATTTTTTGGTGACCGTTGAACATTGTTTTTTTGTTGCAATTTTTTCTAGGAGGAAAAGCTATGCAAACAAATCGCAAGGTTTTATTTATGATTGAAATGGCACTTTTTTCAGCAATCGCCGTTGTATTGGATTTATTTTCATTCAGTGCTTGGGGACAAGGAGGAAGTATCTCTCTTCAAATGGTTCCGATTTTCATGATGTCCTTTAGATGGGGCTGGAAAGGAGGGGTTGCTACTGGCTGGGTATTTGGTTTATTACAACTAATAATGGGTGCCTATATCATTCATCCATTTCAAGCATTATTAGATTATCCATTAGCGTTTACAGCAGTCGGGTGTTCAGCCTTGACAGCAAATCTTATCAGAAAGGCTGTCGAACAAAAGAGTCAAACCAAAGCTGTTGTATATATTACTTTAGGCTGTCTCACAGGTAGTTTTTTACGATTGGTTTTTCATAATCTGTCTGCCATGATTTATTTTGGTGCGAGTGCACCAGCTGACCAACCAGTTTGGTTGTATGCAACTATCTACAATGTTTCTTATATCCTTCCAAGTTTCATCCTGAGTGTTCTTTTACTTTTAATTTTAGTTCAAGCACGAAACTCTATTTTTTACAAAAAGTAGGTAGTACAGAGAAATGAACAATCAAAAACGGTCACTAGTTTTTTAATTATGGACAAGAGAGAGTGATAAGCAAAGAGAGGATATCAACACTGTTAGCGTCTTTTGAAAGGTTAAAAGTTTAATAAAATGGAACTCAAAAGGAGTTAAAAATCATTCTTTAGTTGTTAATTTGAGTACGATTGAGTATAATATAATCAAATATGATTAAAAGGAGAGGCATTATGGCGACTAAAGATAGATTACAGGTCAGTATGGACAAAGAACTAAAAGAACGTGTCTCACGTAAACTGGCTATGATGGGTTTAAATACAAGTACTGTTGTTCAAGCATTATTTATCCAAATCGACGCTCAAGACAAAGTACCTTTTGATTTTTCTTTAAGTGAAAAACAAAAGGAGATGGAAACTCTCCGAGAAATCGTTTCCGAACAAGCGATCACTCATAAATTTGAGAATGAAACAGATTTTGCAGAATGGTACGATGAAGAGTACGGAGAATATTAATGGCTAGCAATTTTTTTCCAGATGATATAGTTGTTACCTTTATTGGTTTTTCGGCGAACAACGGAGGGAAAACACGTCCAGCTGCTGTCATTTTAGACACAGAAGACACATTGATTGTTTATCCGATTACCTCAAAATATACCAATAAATCTCCAAAAATCAAAAGGCAGTATTTCCAGATCATCGATTGGAAGTCTTCGGGTCTGACTAAACCGTCATGGATCGATATTGGCAATAAAGTAGAGCTTTCAAAGAGAAGTATTGAGACTCATAAAATCGGTTCACTTACAATTTCTGATATCAAGCGCCTAAGGATCTTTATTTCCGATTTTCACAGGACTAAGAAAAATTAGCATTAGACATACGCAGATTTATTTAAATAACTTTGATCGAGGTATGGGAGATAAATTCTTTCATACCTATTTTTTATGTGTAATGATATGTTTAAAAGAGAAGGTTTCTCCTAAAATATATGGTATAATCGTAGAAATTTAAACTAATTTGATTGATGAAAGGACTGAAACATATGAGTTACCATATAATTACAACAATAGATGGACAGCATGTCGATGACCTCTACGGTTTATATAAGCAGGAGTGGTGGTCAGATAAACGAAAATTTGAAGATGTTTTGCGAATGCTTGAAAACACAGATGTTCTTATCGGAATATGTGACAATGAGACGAATAAGCTGATTGGTTTTGCTCGTGTTCTTTCAGATTTTGTTTATAAAGCTCTCATATTAGATGTGATCGTCCATGAGGATTACCAAGGAAAAGGGTTAGGGGGATTACTGTTAGATCAGATAATAACACAGCCGAAACTTCAGTCTGTTCAGAGCTTTGAATTGTATTGTAAGTCAGATAAAATGTCTTTTTATGAAAAATGGGGCTTCACTGAAAAATTAGGTGATCTCAACCTTATGAGAAAAAATTTTCAAGGATAGTTTTCACTTACCTAAGGAGGATGCTTATGAAGCTGTTGCAAGTAAAACTCGACCATGAATTAGTAGACGAAGCTGAAGCAATTTTAGAGAATTTAGGTTTGGACCGCGCAACTGCTTTGACACTTTATTACCAGCAAATTGTCTTGAACAAGGGATTGCCCTTTGATGTTAGACTGCCTCGCAAACTAAATCAAGAAACAATTGCTGCTTTAGAGGAAGACTTATCTGGTAGCAAAGCATACTCTAGTTTAGTTTAGATGAAATGTGGAAAGAGTTAGAGATCTAAGCTATATTTGATATCCAGTTAATTGCGTTATTTGAATCGTTTTTAATGAGGTATGAAGGGATTTTTCCTTCATACTTTTTTTGACTAAAAAAGAGGAGAGACGTAGCACATAAAAAAACAAAGAAGCACTCATATTATATAAGAGATACATGTTGTATTTGCAATAAAAGTAGTGTATCATTTGAATAAATTAAATATATAGAAGGAAAGGCACAAGTGAATGGAAGATATTTTAAGAGATTTAGGGATCATAGCAAGAGCACTTGATTCTATAGCTAATATAGAGTTCAAGGAATTAGCCTTAACCAAAGGGCAGTATATTTATTTGGTTCGTATTTATGAAAACGAGGGTATCATACCAGAAAGATTGGCTGAATTAGTTAAAATTGATCGAACGACTACCTCCAGAGCGATAAAAAAATTAGAAGAAAACGGCTTTATTGAAAAAAGACCTGATGATAGCAACAAGAAAATCAGACGTCTTTATACAACTGAGATCGGCAAACAGGCTGCCTTATTTATACTGAGGGAAAATAAACATTCGAATAAGGTCGCCTTAGAAAATTTTAACGAAGATGAAGTTCAAACAATGAAAAAGTTATTAACTAAGATGAAGAATAACATTGAATTTGAATGGATGTATGTAAAAAATGGCAACAAACGGGAGTATTAAAAGGAAACACGATTGATTTCGCTAGACTAAAAAATAGAAGGGGACCTACCATGACTAAAGTAATGATAGATTCAGAATTTTGGGAAATTTTTCCTGATGCGCAAATCCATCTTCTCATTGCGCAAAATATTGATCAGTCCATAGAACCAGATACCCAGGATTATTTTGTCCAATTATTGAATGAGAGTAAGCAAGAAGCCGCAAAATTTTTGACCGATGAAACATTTAGTAACAATCCGGTGATTCAAGAGTGGCGTGAAGCTTTTCAAAAGTTCAAAACCAAAAAGGGTGCACGTTCTTCTATTGAAGCGTTATTGAAGAGAGTCAATCAAGGTCGCGAATTTTTGCCAATCAATCCTTTAGTTGATATGTATAATAGTGTTTCGATGAAATATGCTGTTCCAATGGGTGGAGAAGACTTAGATACGATTGAAGGAGACTTGCATTTAGGAAAAGCTAAGGGAGGGGAGCCCTTCTTTCCTTTAGGCGCAGACAAGGATTCCCCCGCATTAGCTGATGAAATTATATATTATGATGACTTAGGTGCTATTTGTCGTTGTTTAAACTGGCGCGAGGCACAAAGAACTATGCTTCAAAATGACACAAAAAATGCCATATTAGTGATTGAAGCAATCAATGTAGGTCAAGCTATAAGAGCTGATGCTGCTATGGTAGAACTGAAACAATTAATAAATGATTATTTTAACATTGACATTACAGCAGCCGTTTTGACAAAAGATCATAGAGAATTTGCTATTAATGAATAATTCTGTAAACGTCACAACGAAGCAATATTTACCCGACTATAAGACACCTGACAGAATGACAAATATATTTTATTCTTTAGAAAGATCTACAGATTACATGATTCAAGCATTCAAAGAAGAAATTTGAGTGCTTTTTCTTTGTCTTTTATCAAAGACTGGTGAGTGTTTTGAAAAAGAAAATTTGAACAAGTTTATTTAGTACCACGATACTACTTAGTACCGTGGCACCTGTTGTTTCAACTACTTATGCGGATGAAGATGTTTCTGATCAAACTTCAGAACCTGAAATTCCAAATGAGTTCAGTTTTCCAATTAAAGAGATACCTGATACAGGGGAGACTATTAATGAAGAAAAAATTCAACAGAACAATCTGAAGACTTAGAATTACCTGAAGAAAAGTAAATTGTCGCTTGGATTGCCAATCAACTTGAGAGTATTGACATAAAGCCTGAAGATACAGAGTATACAACTCAACAGAGAGATACTTTATGGGCGATTTTGATAAACGCAGAGACGACAATTGCTGATCTGGCCAGGATAAACGCCTTATTGAGTACTTATTTTTTTAATAGAATATTGAATATAATGTTGAAAATATACGTATATAAAAATAGAATGTAGGAATACGATATTATTAATGTGCAGATAGTTTATCAGTTGACTTTTGATAGTGCGTACAATATCATAAAGGTAGGTGTAAGAATGAAATTTGAAATGTCCCCAGACTTTAAGGAGTTTTTAGGAAATCTTCCAAAAAAGGATAGATTGAAATTAGCTTCAACTATTTTCTCTATTGAGTCAAAAGGGATTGAAACTGCTAAAAAAATGAAGTGGATAAAGAAATTAGAAGATAACTTATTTGAGATAAGATCAACATTAGGGAGCAATACACAACGAGGAATCTATTTTCACATAGAGAATGACCGATATTATCTCACACATGGATTTTCAAAGAAAACACAGAAAACACCACCAAAAGAGATTAGAAAAGCTAAAAATATCAGATATAGGTATTTTCTTGAGAGAGGACGGAAATGAAATGGATAAAAAATCAATTTATTTTGATGATTGGCTTGAAGAACATTTGGCAAATGAAAGTCAAGAATATAGAGAAGAATTCGAAAAAGAATTATTTAAGATGGATTTAGCTGTTCAAATTAAAGAGCTTAGAACAGAGCAAAAACTTTCTCAACGTGAATTTGCCAAGAAAGTTGGAGTTTCTCAATCAACAATTGCAAATATTGAACTTGGAAATGCAGAACCGAACATAGATACTATGTATGAAATTGGACGAAAAAATAATAAAAAACTAACAATCAGTTATTCTTAACATCTATAGCAAAAAAACTAAATCAATATTGGAAAAGCATTCAAGAAGTTTGAGTGCTTTTTTTGTTGCCAATAGTCAGAAACTTGTAAGCTTTTGACCATATGATGTAGGGGAATGGCGACACGCTAGGCATTTGTATCGTGTAATTAAAATTCTATATTCTAGTTTACATAATATATATTATACAAAGTTACATTCAAACTTTTAGCGGTCTAACAGCATTTTGTTCTTTCTGTTGGTCAACCTTCTTTTGGTTCCTTTACGTTATTTCTATATTGTTACGTTTGTTTAATTTTATTCAGCAGAATTGTTTTTAGTTATTTTAAAACCAATACTTTATAATTATCTTACATATTATTTTTCTCACAACTGATAATTCACTATTTCTTCACTAATTTAAAAACCATGCTGTTTGATTAGTCATGGTTTTTAATTAAGCACATATATGGTTATCAGCTTTCTTTTTCAAAAGATGCTGCGATCGTCAAAACTTTATGAAGCGTGTTGAAATTTCTGGATGTTGAGACGGTCTGAAACTGTTTTTCTACTAATTGATTATTTAATTTACTTCTGCCAGCATTACCTGGAATATACAAATAGGCGTTGCTTTCTGACAAAATAATTTTTTCGTCCGTACCAGCGATCTTTTCGTTGATTTGCTGCAGATTTTCATGCTGCGCTGCATCTCTCATCATGCAAAAAAATACTCTTTTTAGATCAAAAACAGGCTCTATAAACGGATTTTTCTCTAAAATATCATGTACTTCTTCAGGTGTTCGAACGACAACGTCTAGCTTGGGACCAATAAATGTATGAATCAATTCTTGAATCTTTTCTGCTGTGAGTAAAGAATCCTCTTGTGTTTCCAAGATGATATTTCCAGTATGCAGATAGGTTCGTGCATTAGGATATCCTTGCGCTCTAAGTAGTTCCTGTAAATCTTTCATAGGTACACGATTCTTACCATATGGCATCACACCTCTTAAAAACACAAGCTGAATACTCATATTCATTTCCTCCTAGTTTTCTCAATTGAATTTTTTAAGTTTACATAATAAAATTATTGTTTAATTGAGTTTAAAAAAACTCGCGAGTTCGCGAGTTTTTCATTATTTTGCACAAATAGCAAAACCGATTGCTTTTTCTCCTAAATGAGTGCCGATTACTGGACCGAAATGACCAATTTCTATTGGGACTTCCGGATATTTTTCTTGAAGTTTACTTTTTTCTTCAATAGCCACTTCTAAATTGTTGGCATGAATAACATAAAACTTAACGGGACGAGCAATTTCCTTTTTTCGTTGTCCAAGAATCTCTTCTGCTCGACTGAAGGCTTTTTTGCTAGAACGAATTTTCTCAAAAAGCACAATTTTCCCATCATCGAAGGTCAAAACAGGTTTGATTTTCAAAAGTCCTGCGACAAGAGCAGCACCATTCGTCAGACGCCCTCCCCTAACTAGATTATCTAGGTCATCAACGATCATATAAGCATACGTATTGTCTCGGATCATATCCAGATGATCAATAATTTCTTCTAAAGTTTTACCAGCTTCAGATAAATCTAATACCGCTTCAACCATATGGCCCATTGGCATACTAGTGATCTTTGAATCATAAGGAAGAATTTTCAAGCCATCTACGGCATCAACGATCGTATGAAGATTTCTAACAAAGCCAGAAATCCCTAAAGAAAGATGAATGCTAATCACAGCATCGTAGCCTTTTTTTGCCAATGATTCATATAACTCAAGCGCCTCTCCTAAGGCAGGTTGAGAAGTAGTTGGGAATTCTTGACTATTTTTAAGCAGTTCATAATATTCATCTGCTTTGATATCGATGCCTTCATTGTAGATTTTTCCATCTAAGATCACAGGAATTGGAATAACAAATAGGTCTGGATGTTTTTGAATTTTTTCAGGTAAAAATGCCGTGCTATCAGTAACAATTGCTAATTTCAATTTTCTATATCCTCGTTTCAAAAGATTTTCAAACGTTACTATATAATATAGCATATAGTGGTTCCGTTGTGAAAGTCCTTCCTCTTATTTTGCGAGAAAATCGTGGATCGCCTGACGGTTCATTTCGCTATCCACCATAATATAACTTCCTACCGCATAGGATTCACCATAATTCCACGAATTTTCGACAGGGATACTCAAGCGATCAACGCCACCTGCTCCTTTAGCGATCGAAAACGTATTTCTTAATAAGAAGGCTGTAGAAAGGTCTGTTGAAGTATAACCTAATACTTTTCCGGCTGCATAAGGAAGCTTCAAAATAGCAAGTGGATTCTTCATCTCACTAAAAACTCCATTCATTACTTGTTGCTGACGTCTAACACGGCCGAAATCGCCTTCTTTGTCCATTCTGAAACGTGCATACTGTAACAGCGTCAATCCATCCATTTTTTGAGGACCTTTTTCAATAGCAACTTCAATATACTTACTCATGTCCTTCTCAGCATCGATGTAGACACCACTAGGGAAAAGCGTATCAATCGTTTTCTCGAACGTTTTGAAATCGACTGTCATATAATATTTAGCCTCAATCCCAAAATTCTGAGAAAGTGTTGTTCGAACCAGCTCCGCACCACCATATGCATAGGCAGCATTGATCTTGTTCTCTCCAACATCAGGAATAGTCACTAAGGTATCACGCATAAATGAAATTAATTTCGGTTTTTTTGCAGGACCATCTAGTTGTAAAACCATAATCGTATCTGCTCTGGCAGTCTCGCCGTCACGACTGTCATTTCCTATCAGAAGAATATTGTTTGCGCCGCTACTAGAGGTGAAGCCGTTAAATGTTTCCATCTGCTGTGGAGTATCTGTATCCATTTTTGCCACAAATTGTCCTAAAAAGAAGGAAAATCCGGAATAAATAAGCAACAAAAGTAACAGCTTGATGATAAAACGTAAAAAGCGGTGCTTCTTACGTTTCTTTGGCTTCCCTCCTTTATTGTAAGGGACTTGTTTTTTCTTTTTATTTTTTTTCGATATATTGTAAACAGGTTGTTCTGTATTTTCTTCATAAAAAGATGGCTCTTGATTATTTTGAGAACGCCTCTCTCCTTCTCTACGTTTACGTTGAAAGAGGGATTGCTTTGATGCTTGTTGAGATTCTTCATGTATGTCTTTGTATCGATCCATTCGACTCATGGGTCGCACCTCCAAAATTTGATCCTCTCTATAGAATACATTACCTAACTGATAAATCAATCAAAATCGCGAATTTTATAATCAAGTTAGCCACCTGAAAAATAAAAAAACATCATAGTGAAAAATCATGTATTATTAGGGTTCCGATACCAACTAATAAGGAGATTTTCACTATGACGTATTCAAATTCTAC
>NZ_JBSMVT010000033.1:0-26380 GCF_053760925.1 Enterococcus olivae | reverse complement strand
AAATGAACTTTTCTTTTCTTCCGTTAGGAAGGAATCTAATCGATTTGTAAAAAAGAAAGAAACATTTCAGCTTCGCCTAATTTTTTGATAAAAATGTCCCTGTATAAAAATCTATGAATGATTCAGGTTTACTATTAATAAGTCAATTATTAAAGAATCTGGGATGATTAATTTAAAAAGGCAATATTACAGTGTGAAATTCGTTAAAAAAATTAGTAAATAAAAAGTAATTTTCAAATTTTTTGAAGATTGCTTTTTTATATAGAAATTTTGTAATAAAACTTTGTCCACTCTTTTATAAAATTCTAATGCAACTCATCCTTCAGTAAACTATTCTTACAAGCTTGAATAAAAGAAACACAGCGCTGTGGGAAAGGTTTACTGATGAGTAATGACAACCCACTAACATTTTTAGATTTATTTGCTGGAGTCGGTGGTTTTCGCTTAGGAATGGAAATGGCAGGACACAAGTGCGTAGGATTTTGTGAGATAGATCGGTTTGCTCGCCAAAGTTATAAAGCAATACATGATACAAAAAAGGAGGTAGAGATGCATGACATCACTAAATTATCAGATGAGTTTATTCAATCAATTGGACCAGTTGACGTTCTCTGTGGAGGATTTCCGTGCGTGCGATGCGTTCCTAATTGAAAAGATTAGGCACTGAATTATTTAAGAACGCAAATGTGTTCAGTTCAGTAGAACTGATGATTCAAATGGTGGAATGAAGGGCTAACAACCTGAAACGCCTACCCTGAGATTACGCTGTGCAAAATTATGGGTAATCATAGTGATGTACAAAGCGCGTTAAAGTCGGCAGAGAGTTGCCCAAACAAAGATAAAAAATTATTTTCAGATGTGGAAAGTTGTCCAGAGGTGGATGACGCAACCTATATGCCGGGGGTCTAAAAACTATCTATGGTTAGTATGTAATGACAATTACTAAGCGAATGTCCGTATGTACGGGTCTAGAGAATTCAGGTAATAGAAATGTTATCACCATTATTTGTGGGGTGTGTGAGGTCTAGTAAAATTGCATGGTATGAAAAACCTTGTAACGTTAAAGGCGTTACCAAGCACACAGGCTCAGAGGGCAAACCTAAGGATAGAAATTTATAGATTGAATCATTGGAACGCAGTAAGTTCAGGACGTGGAGTGATTACACACGATGAAGCGGTAATAGGGAAAACAAACTTGTATAACCTATTTTTATCTGAAGGAAAGCGGAGCCACAGTACCGATGAAATCATGGAAACATGATGGAGGGATAGGCTCTAGTCGACAGTTTTAAATGAACAATTCAATACACATATCTTCAAAGGTTCGAGTACGACTAAGAAAGGCAAAGTATTCTGAAAAGGAGAACTGCCGACTTTGACAACTGAGAAAACAACTAAAAAGCAAAAACTAAGAAATGCTGAGTATTATGATTTTCAGATGAATCAAGACGAACTTTATAGACAGAGTAAAGATGGGAAAATATTTAAACATTTAGTGGATATTATCTCGTCTGAGCAAAATATAAAATTAGCCTTTCGAAACATTAAGAAAAACAGAGGAAGTCATACAGCTGGTGTTGATAATAAAAATATCGAGGATCTTGCCAAATGGCAAGACGAGGCACTAATCAAGCATGTGAAACGTAAGTTTCAATGGTACGAACCTCAAGCTGTACGTAGGGTTCAAATACCAAAGTCAAATGATTCGACTAAAACGAGACCATTAGGAATCCCTACAATTATGGATAGACTTATCCAACAATGTATTCTTCAAATCCTGGAGCCGATATGTGAGGCTAAATTTTATAATAAAAATAATGGATTCCGACCCAATCGCAGTTGCGAACATGCTTTAGCTCAGGCTGAAAAAAATATGCAGCTGTCCAAATTACACTTCGTCGTAGATATTGACATCAAAGGATTCTTTGACAATGTGAATCATGGGAAGCTATTAAAACAGTTGTGGACGATAGGGATTCGAGATAAAAAGCTCATTAGTATACTCTCAGCCATGTTAAAAGCAGAAATAGCTGATATAGGTTTTCCTGAAAAAGGCTCTCCACAGGGCTCCATCATTTCACCACTGTTGTCGAATGTGGTTTTAAATGAACTAGACTGGTGGATTTCAAGCCAATGGGAAACAATCCCAACACGAAAAGAGTTTAAACAGCATAAGGGGCACTCAGGTGGACGTCTCCAAGCACTTAAAAAGACGAATCAAGAATGTCGGTTAGTGCGTTACGCTGATGATTTTAAAATCTTTTGTCGTAAGAAAAAAGATGCGGAGAAAATCTTTATTGCTACAGAGAAATGGTTGAAAGATAGATTGGGTCTATCTATCAGTCTTGAGAAATCTAAAATTGTGAATCTTAAGAAAGAATACTCTGAGTTTTTAGGATTTAAATTAAAGGTTACTAGGAAAGGGAAATATTCTAATGGAAAACCACGTTTTGTAGTGAGGTCTCATTTATCAGACAAGTCTATGAAGAAGATTCATATTAACGCAAAGCGTCGAATCAGTGACCTGCAGAAGCCCTCTGACAAGCAAGAGAGTTATAAAGCAGTACAAAATTATAACTCGTTTGTCTTAGGTGTTCATAATTATTACTCAATGGCAACACATGCTAGCTTGGATTTTGCAAAAATAGCCTTTCCTATCGGAAAGATCCTAAAAGGAAGATTACAAGGGAACATATCAAAAGAAAGAGGAATTTGTAGCGAAATTATTAGAAAGAGATACGGAAAGAGCAAGCAATTAGCCTATGTATATGGATTTGTGTTAATTCCTATTAGCTATGTCCAACACAAAACCCCACTGGATAAAAAACTAGAAATTAACCAGTATACTCCAAAGGGACGGATGTTAATTCATAAGCAACTAGGACAAACGATTAATCCAGATCTATTAAAATACCTTATGCTAAATCCAATCAAAGGAAAAAGTATCGAGTATAACGATAACCGCCTGTCACTTTTCTGTGCACAGAAAGGAAAATGTGCGATTACAAGTAGCGAGCTAACAATTGGTAACATGCACTGTCACCACAAATTGCCTCTAAAATTAGGTGGGAATGATAGATACAATAATCTGGTTTTTGTGACAATTGACTCTCATAAGCTGATCCATGCTTCAAATCCTGTTCTAATTTCTGAATTGCTACAAAACTTAAATCTCTCAGCTACGCAACTAGGAAAAATTAATGTGTTGCGAAAGCAGATAAATCTTCCGATTATTGAATAAATTTCAAAGTTGAAAATGTGTATATGAATTTAAGGAAAGACTGTCGATGGAAAGCCGTGTGAGGTGAAAGTCTCATGCACGGTTTGGAGCGGGGGAAAATCTGGAGATGGCCTCAAAAGATTACCTATCGCTATCAAGCTTTCAGTCTTGCAGGAAACAGACGAGGTTTTGAAGATACAAGAGGGACTCTCTTTTTTGAGATTGCACGCTTCACAACTATACTCCAACCTCAATATTTATTCCTTGAAAATGTCCGGGGATTGCTCAGCCATGACAACGGGAATACCTTTGAGACCATCCTCAAAACGCTGGATGACATCGGGTATGGTGTGGAATGGGAAGTGCTTAACTCTAAAAATTATGTACCCCAAAACCGAGAGAGGGTATTCCTTATTGGACATTCTAGAAGAAAGAGTACCCGAAAAATTTTTCCTTTCGGAAGAGAAGAAGCAACAACTGATTTTCAATCAAAAGAAATCCATTTAGCTGGTACCACAAATAAACACAATGACTTAAGCAAACAGACACGTGAAAGAACGTATTATACTGACGGACTGATGGGAACATTAACTGCTACGGATTACAAGAGTCCAAAACAAATTGTCGTGGGAAATGTTAATCCTAGTCAACGAGGAATGAGTGGTCAAGTCTATTTAAGCCATGGATTAAGTCCCACTCTAACTACCAATAATGGAGAAGGAAATAAAATTGCTATTCCTATTTTAAATCCAGATAAAAATATAGTCCGTCAAAATGGTCGACGAATCAAAGAAAATGAAGACGAAATGTTTACATTGACGACCCAGGATCGCCATGGTGTGATTGTTGCTGGAAAATTACCTGGAAAGTATCGTTCTTCATCTGAAGTTTTATTACCAAATGGAATTTCTACTACCCTAACGACTATGCAAGGTGGAAATCAAGAAAAGAAAATTTTGATTCACGAAGCTACTAAGAAAGGATATGTGGAAGCCAAATTTGGGGATAGTATCAACTTGGCATTTCCCAATTCAAACTATCGGAGAGGTAGGGTGGGAAAAGGCGTAGCAAATACAATTTTAACAAGTGATCAGCAGGGAACACTGACGGAAGATTTTCAAATCAGAAAATTAACACCACTTGAATGCTGGCGACTGCAAGCTTTTCCAGATTGGGCCTTTCTAGCAGCAAAATTCAATTCGAAAAAAGCTGCTAGTGAAATTATCCAAAATGGGTTGGATCATTATGATTGTGCATTTGACCAGAAAATTTCTGATTCTCAACTTTATAAGCAAGCTGGTAACAGTGTAACTGTATCTGTTATTTTTGACATTGCTAGACGACTCTAGATACCAACTAGCAAAAAACTAACTCCCGTAATCTTTCAAACAGTCTAAATTGTATGCTTAATTTATCAAGAAGCTTGATAATTAAACGATTTGGGCCTGAATCATAAGGAGAAATTTCTATGATTCAATTAAACAAAATTTTCAATGAAGACTGTTTGAAAGGGATAAAGAAAATTGATGATCATACAATTGATGCCATAATCTGTGACTTGCCCTATGGTACGACTGCATGCTCTTGGGACACGATTCTCCCCTTTGAGTTATTATGGGCAGAATATAAACGAGTGATTAAACCAAATGGAGCAATTGTTCTTTTTGGCGCAGAACCTTTTTCCACGCAATTACGAATGAGTAATTTCAAGCACTATAAGTATGATTGGTATTGGATAAAAAATATTGTAACGGGTTTTACATTTGCTAGAACTCAACCTATGCGTTCTGTTGAAACAATTTCAGTATTTGCATATGGAACTGCGAACTACTACCCTCAAGGATTATCTTTAGTCAAAAATCCAAAACCAGAAGTTCGTAAGCCTTCCAAAGAGGGCGTCTATAGTCTGAATGATTTAACAAAAAAAGCATATACTAAAGAATACGAAGGCTATCCTAATAATGTGTTGCGCTTTGATAAGGAGTCTAAGTGGACCTTTCATCCAACTCAAAAACCCGTGGCTTTACTTGAGTATTTGGTGAAAACCTATACGAAAATTGGCGAAGTAGTTTTAGACAATTGTATGGGAAGTGGGACAACAGCGATTGCATGTTTAAATACAGATCGTAAGTTCATAGGGTTTGAAACGAATGCAGAATATTTCAAGCAATCTCAGAAACGAATTTCAGAGAATACAACTCAGTTGTTGCTTTTTGATTAAATGAAAAAATGTAAAGGGGAAATATCAAATGTGAAACGGTCATACAAAAGAAGTTTCAATTAAACAATTATGAAATCAGTTGCAAAACAAAGAGTTGAGGGTCATAATGAAAGATATTAATAGATTGACAAGGATTTCGAAAATGGTTGATCAATAGAGGAGGGCTATGATGGTTTCTATGATTACGTCCTTGCTGTCCCTGATTTTTATGCCTTTTCTACTTATTATTCAATTGATTGTTTCAGTAGTTTTCAAGTTATTTTTCTATATCGGTGGCATTTATATGACTTTAGCGATTGTCTTGTTGCTCTGGATAGAAGATGCGAAAGTGTATCCTTTAACCATTAACCACGGAATCGCAGTTTGTGCTATGATTGCTGCCATTGTTTTGTTTGTTAGACTTTATACTCATGTAAAGAGACGTCATTATCGTCAACTTAATGAGTGAGTGATGAATAGTGAAACAGATATTTTAATATGAAGGAAAGAGTGTTAAACCAACATTTGTTGGATATAACACTCTTTTTATTTTTGCATCAAAATTGGAAAAACACTTGATTATATCGGTATGCCGATATATAATAGAAGTATAGAAAGGAGAAGAAAATATTTGACTATTCATAAGAAATTTTCGAAAAGATAAGATGAATAGGAGTGTATTTTGAAACTGAAAGAAGGTGAAATCTGATCAGTAGATTGATAGAACAAAATAAAAAGCACTTGAACTGCTGGAACAGTCAAGCGCTAAAGTAAACAAAACCTAGTTAAGGGGATTTGCTACTACTAAAAATATAACACAAAGTGAAGTAGTAGCAAATCACTACTTTCACCTTTGTTTAAAAGGGTGAAGATTAATATGTACGCAGATAAGAAAAAGATTGAATGGTTGCTATTTGAAAGTAAATTATCTTTATACAACATCAGTAAAAATTCTGGAGTACCTTTAACTACAGTCAATGATTTAGCCAATAAGCGCACAAAAATCGAACGAATGAGATTTGACAATGCATCGAAGTTAACAGAGTATGCAGGAACCTTAAAAGAATTCAATTAACAGCTTGTTTTCTTCCGATGCAAGGAAGGAGCAATAAAAATGAATATTACTAAAAAGCAATTAGACTTATTAAAAGAGCATTATCCAGTTGGTACAAGAATAGAATTATTACAAATGGATGATGTTCAAGCACCTCCCATTGGTACGCAAGGCACTATTCTAGGAATCGATGATACGGGATCTATTATTGTACATTGGGATTCTGGTTCGTCATTAAACCTTCTTTTTAACATAGATCGTTTTCAAAAAGTTATAGAAGATTAAATTAGTTGTTAGTGAACCGTCATTGGGTCAATAAAAAGAGGTGCAAAAATGAAAAACTTTAATAGCTATACACAATTAAGGAGACTATTGCCAAAAGTAACGATTAGCGATAAAGACATTGAAAAAATAAAAAAGCAACAGAAAGACTATGTTGAACAAGCTGATTCATTTACTGCTAGTTTATCAATCAATCATTATATGATAAGACCATTGAATAAATTTATTCAACAAGAAAAGTTAGATTTATTGCAAACATTATTTGACAAAGGTTTTTTCTTAACACCGTACCAATTCAATAATTTTTATCTAGATGCGAATACTGGCCTGGATATCTTTAGAGGAATATTGAAAGCAAAAGGTTATGATAAAAAGATAAGTATCGGAAAACATTTGATTTTAGAGACTATTTTATCAAATAGAAAAACAGAAGAATTCTTGAGTGACTACTATATTTACTTCGAAAAAGATACCTCTGAACTTTTAAAGAAGGAGTACAATCAATTAACTATTGGCAGTCTGTTAGAAATGTTTGTTCTTAATGATGGGACAATGAGTATGGGAGATGAACCATTCTTGGAATCTATTATCGCAGCAAATAAAGCTTTATTTGCTAGAGATTTTGCGTTAGAAAATTTGAAACTGTTAGACAAGAATTATCTAGAAATTTACAATATAGTAACATTACTTTGATGACAAATTTTATATTAGAAAAATATTAGTTATTAGTATTTCAATTTGACAGAGGCGGTTCGAAATACAGACTAAAACCCCGCATCCTATTCCTTATATAAGGAATAGGATGGCGATTATTGTTCTATAGGGTACTTATCATTCTAATATATAACCATAAAAATTATTTCATGAAATGTAAACGTATTTATCTTTAAAAGGGAAATGAAATTAATTTTTTTAGTAAGGTATTAGGTATTTGTGCTAATATGTATAAATATCCAATGAGGCTGTGATGTAAGTACGTCGCAACTCCTTTTTGTTTAAACTTTAAATATTAACTTGCTATGTAGTTAACTTTATAGACTATACTAAAAATTATTAAATAAATTGAGAATAAAAGATTGTGAAACAGGTTTGTTTATGTATGTAGTAATACTAACATATTGTAAACCAATAGCAGAAATTACAAAGTATTATAGAGAGCATCAAATTTTTTATGCCACTACCACAAACGAAAATTATTTATTTTAAGTGGAAAACGTATTTTTATGAATGCTGAGAGTGAAAGGGAAATATGAAATCATTGAATTTGAACATACTAGATGGATCGAAGTTTTTTGAATTCGTTTACTAAATTAGTTGATTATAATAAGAAGATAGCATTAGGAAAAAGATGTTTAGATTTCTAATTGATTTTTTGAAAAACAATTCTCAAGGAGAGGCTTCGCTAGTATATTTTTATTAATGTTATTTGAGGAGGGAGTAGGTGACTGGAGAATTTTTAGAGAATTATCGAAAATGGTGTGGATATACGTTAAAAGAAGCTTCAGATAAATTAGAACTCTCAATGGATGAATATCAGATATTGGAACAAACTAGTATAGATATAGTTTGCGATTTACAATGTACTTTAGGTAAAGCGATAGGACTGTCTTATTTGTATATGGATAAGAAGGTGGTGTAAGAATCTATTTTGTAAATACTAATATACATATGAAGTTTATGTCAGAAGAAAAGAACGAGACCATTTCCGATGTATCTACAAGATGTTTCTGATAATACAAGTTGTTAAAGACTATTAATTATTATTTTAGCGAAATTGCATAAGATGTGTATATTTTCTATAGATTAATTTGAAAATTATGAAGAAAGAGAAAGCAACTACTCAAAATTATAGGTAGTTGCTTTTGTGTTAAAAATACTTAGTTATTCAATTTTTTGAATGCATACAGAGAAGCTTTTATAATTTGATGCATATCGAAATATTTATACAAACCCAGTCTACCTCCAAAATGGACTTTCTTTTCAGTTTGAGCGAGTTTGTAATATTTCTTATATAAATTGGCATTTTTTTCATCATTAATAGGATAGTATGGTTCCGATCCAACTTCCCACTCTTTAGGAAATTCATAAGTAATCACAGTTTTATCTTGCTGACCAAATTCAAAATGTTTGTGTTCGATAACTCTTGTATATGGAGTTTCTTTATCCGTATAATTTATCACAGCATTTCCTTGATAATTTTCTATATCTAAAATATCAGTTTTAAAATCTAGTGAACGATATTCTAAGTGTCCATATTTATACTCAAAGAATTGATCAATCATACCTGTATAGATGATTTTATTTGCTTCAGTATTAAAATTTTTTCTATCTTCAAAATAATCGGTATCTAAATAAACTTCAATATTGGGATGCTCTAACATTTTTTCAATAATTTTCGTATAGCCTCCGATAGGAATCCCTTGAAATTTATCATTAAAGTAGTTGTTGTCATAGGTGAATCTAACTGGTAGCCGTTTAATAATAAATGGTGGGAGTTCTTGACAAGATCGTCCCCATTGTTTTTCAGTATATCCTTTAATCAATTTCTTATAAATATCTGTTCCAACTAATGAAATTGCCTGTTCTTCAAGATTTATTGGTATTTTTCCATTTAAGTGTTCTCTTTGTGTTTCAATGATACTCATGGCTTCGTTTGGAGTAGATACGTTCCATAATTTATTAAAAGTGTTCATATTGAAAGGAAGATTATAGATTTCTCCTTTAAAGTTTGCAATCGGGGAATTAGTAAATCGGTTAAAGGTAGCAAATTGTTGAATATACGTCCAAACTTCTGAATCATTCGTATGAAAAATATGTGCGCCATATTTATGAACATGGATACCTTCAATTTCTTCAGTATAAATGTTACCACCGATATGATTTCGTTTTTCGATAATTTTTACTTTATTCCCCGCTAAAGCCGCTTCGTGAGCAAATACTGCTCCATACAATCCAGCTCCGACAATTAAATAGTCATACATTTTATTACTCCTATACTTTTTATTTCAAAGGAAAGACAATCTTTAAAGAAAACCAATTATCTTGATTTGAAATAGTCATATTTCCTTGATATTTTTCTGTTATTAAAGCAATACTTTTTAATCCATAACCATGGTATTCTTTATTTCTTTTAGTAGTGATGGGAAAACCATTTTCAAATTCCAGTTGAGAGAAACTAGTATTTTTTAAAGAAATAACCAAAAATTTTGCTTTTTTTTCAACCCGTAATTCAATAATTCGTTTATTAGTATCCTGAATTTTTTTGGTAGATTCAATTGCATTATCTAAAGCATTTCCGAATATAGAACAAATATCCATTATATTAAAATTGGCTAGATGTTTTCCATCAACAAAACAAGTAAATCTAATCTTATTTTCAATACATATTGAATTTTTTGATGTGAGAATTGTATCAAGAATAGCATTTTCTGTACTAATCGTTGCACTGTAAGTATTGATAGCTTGTGTCATTTCTTCCATATAAGCATCTCTTTTTATGCTATCTTTTTCAGATCGAATAACAGTTAGTTGGTGTTTTAAATCATGAAATTGACGCTGAATGATTTGACTACTTTCTTTATAGGCTGAATATTGCTCATATTGCGATTGAAACATGTTATTTATTAAGGAAAGTTCTTCTTTTAAAAAGGATTCGTATTTTTGATTTTCCTGAATAATTAAAATACATAATCCGCACAGGTTAATTAATGTTCTAAAAATAAAAATAGTTAATGTATTTCCTAAAGAATAGGAAGTATTTGAAAGAAGAAAGCCTATATTACTCATAGTAAAAATAATAATGGTAGTCAACGAAACTAAAAGAATATCTTTCTTTGTAATATGATGGACGAGTTTATTTCTTGTTAAGAGTTTATCTAAATAATAATAGACAACTAGTAAACAAAGATACATGAAAAACATAAAGGGAAAAGTAAAGATATAGGATTCGCCAAATTTTTCAAGAACCAAGATACAATACATCCACCAAGAAAAAGAAGCATTAAATTCAGCTAAAACGAAAGCTTTACCACCATAATAGTAAATTGATTTTCTTGGAATATTACTTGTTTGAAAAATAACAAAAAGCATCCATAAAACATTAATTATCATTCCTGGAATCCAAAGAAAAAGTGGCCAAGTACCTACTATGAGCTGGAATAATATTTGTCCAAAACCGCCTATTATAAATTTTATTAACCATAATTTTTTCTTTTCTAAAGGAGCTATTATGATTAAGCAGGCAAGCCATTCAGCAATTGCGGTATAAATTCTAGGTATATTAGGCAAAAGATCATCTAGCAATTTAGAAACCTCCTATTTTCCGAGATAATTAGTCAAGGCAATCATGAATTCTTTTTTTCTAGGTCGGCTGATGGGAATACTTTTACCTTCGATTAAAACCTGATTCTTATCTACTGAATCTACTTTTTGCAAGTTAACTAAATAACCATTGTGACATCTAAAGAAATCAAAAGTTATCAGATTTGCTTCGAGATTTTTCATAGTTTCCCAGATAGAATACTCAGCATCAGTTAAGCAAAGTTTAATAGAATGACCTTCATTTTCAGCATAAAGCAAATTATTTAAATTTATTCTCCGATACCCAGATACTGTTTTAATGATTATCGTTCGATTGCTTTTTTTATTGATAATATCAATAATTTTTTTAAAGTGTTCAGCAAAGCTAAAAGAATTTAATGGTTTCAAAAGAAAATCTTTCGCATTTACTGCATAGCCTTCAATAGCAAACTGTACATAATTTGTAACAAAAATAATTGTCACATCAGGATCTATTGCCCTGATTTTTTTTGCTGCTGACATCCCATCCATGTATTTCATTTCGATATCAAAATAGATAATATCGTAAACTGGTCGATATTGATCAACGATAGCTAAACCATCAGAAAAACAAGTGATATCTACTTCAATCTCATGTTTATCAGCAGCAGCTTTTAATAAATCTACTAGTCTATCTAGGTGTTCTCTATTGTCTTCTACAATAGCTACTCTCACTTGATTCTACCTCCTTGCATTATATCTAAAATACATAAAAACTTTGAGAAAGACAATAGGAAAGTAAAAAAATGGAAAGGGTTTATTTAGAGATGACAGTTTATGAACTAAAAATGACAAATTATGAAATTTATATTTGATTGCGTTTTCATGAAGAGTATTCTCATTCTAGAAAGAAGTTTAGGAGGGCGTGAAATTTGATTGATCAGATTGTAAAATCATTGACACTTGAGGAAAAAGCAGTATTACTCTCTGGTAAAACTGTATGGGAAACATTTGAAATAAAGAACAAGAATATACCATCTATATTTCTTGCAGACGGTCCTCATGGCTTAAGAAAGCAAGAAGGAGCTTCGGATCATTTGGGTTTAAATCAGAGTATTCCAGCTACTTGTTTTCCAACTGCTGCAACATTAGCAAATAGTTGGGATGAATTATTAGTAGAAAAAGTAGGAAAAGCTTTAGGAAAAGAAGCGAAAGCAAATAATGTCCAGGTACTATTGGGACCTGGACTGAATATTAAACGCAACCCGTTATGTGGGAGAAATTTTGAATATTTTAGTGAAGACCCGTACCTGTCAGGAAAAATGGCTGCTAGTATTGTTCGAGGTATTCAAGAAAACGGAACAATCGCTTGTCCTAAACACTTGGCAGTCAACAACCAAGAATTACGTCGAATGTCTTCAGACTCAATAGTTGATGAACAAACTTTACGAGAAATTTATCTTACAGGGTTTGAGATTGTTGTAAAAGAATCTAAGCCTAAAGCAATTATGTCAGCTTATAACAAAATTAATGGTATCTATGCAAATGAACATAAGGAATTATTACAAGATATTTTACGTGATGATTGGGGTTTCGAAGGATTCGTTGTTTCAGATTGGGGTGGAGATAACAATCATGTAGAAGGAGTAAGAAATGGATCGCATTTACAAATGCCTTCTACTGGATTATATGGACCATTAGAGATTATAGAAGCAGTAGAAAATAAAACATTGTCTGTCGAAGCTCTAAATAATAGAGTAAAAGAATTATTAACGGTACTACTTAATATTCCCGAAGAAAATAACCAAATGAGTCTTGATTTCGAAGAACAACATAAAATTGCTTATGAAGCTGCATTAAAAAGCGCAGTTTTATTAAAAAATAATCAGCTCTTACCAATAAATGATGAAGTGAAAGTAGCAATAATAGGTGATTTTGCTCAGAATCCACGTTTTCAAGGTGCGGGATCATCTGTAGTTAATGCCAAAAATGTTGAAATTACCAACGAAGTTATAGAAAAATACCCACTCAATGTCATCGGTTATGAGCAAGGATTTAATCGTCATGGTAAAGAAGACAAATCTTTAAGTGACAATGCAATTAATCTTGCTAAAAATAGTGATGTAGTCCTTTTATATATAGGTTTAGACGAAATTTCTGAAAGCGAAGGAAAGGACAGAGAAAGATTTAACTTGAGTAAAAATCAAGTGAATTTAATTGATAAACTATCTGAATTAGATGTGAGTATTGTCGCAGTTGTTTCAGCTGGTTCTGCTATTGATTTTTCTTGGGAAAATAAAGTAGATGCTATTTTACATGGATATCTAACAGGTGAGGCAGGTGCTACAGCCTTGCTGGATATAATTGTTGGGAAAACATCACCAAGTGGTAAATTGAATGAAACGATTCCCCTTAAATATTCTGATATTCCATTTGGTGATGAATTTCCACAAAAAGATGAAAAAGTTTTATATAAAGAAGGAATTTTTGTTGGTTATCGCTATTTTGATAAAGCAAATACAGAAGTTCAATATCCGTTTGGTTATGGATTAAGTTATACAACATTTGAATATAGTGAGCTGATAATCACTCAAGAAGGTGTCAAATTCAAAATCAGTAATGTTGGAAACATGAGTGGTGAGGAAATTCCTCAATTATATATTGGCAATCCTACAGAAAAAATTTTACGACCAGAAAAAGAACTCAAAGGTTTTTCAAAAGTATTTTTAAATCCAGGAGAAAATAAACAGGTATTTATTCCATTTGATGAAACAAGCTTTCGATATTTTAATAGCCGCACACATAACTGGGAGATAGATACGCAAGATTACTTGATTTATGTAGGATCAAGTTCTAGAGATATACGATTAGAAGGAACCATTCGAATAAGCGGAAATGCTAATAAAGCTTACAACTTAGAACAGTTACCTAACTATCAACAAGCAAATCTATTAAACCTATCAGAAAAAGAATTTGAGATTTTACACGGAAAATCACTACCAAATAATTCAACTTCTGGAAGAAAATTGTTGAATGAAAACAGTACGATTCAAGACATGTATGAGGCTAGAAGTGTTATTGCTCGATTTATACAAAAGAGAATTCAAAATATGATTGCTAAAAACGAAGCCAACGGGAAAACAGATTTAAATTTATTGTTTATTAATAACATGCCTTTCCGAGCAATTGCTAAAATGACGAATGGGATGGTTAGCATGCAAATGGTCGATGGCATTGTAACAATGGTTAATGGCCGACATATAAAAGGGTTTGGTAACTTGCTAAGTTCATTTTCGAAAGGTGTTATAAAAAAACAAAAACTTAAGAAAAAGATTCGAGGAATGTAATGGTAAAAAAAATTTATGCATGGAGAGAAGCACACCCAGATTTATACGAATTTATATTATTCAATATTATGAGTAATGTAGCTACAGTAACGAATTTTATTATGCTTTGGATAGGAACAGGCTTTCTGTTTAGTCATCTTTCTACAATAGATTTTCATTGGTTTGTTTTTAATTATTCGGTTTCAGAAGGGGGACTTGCAGGATTTCTTAGCTTTTTATTAGCGTATATTTGTGCGCAAATCGTTAATTTTATCGTTCAACGCAAGGTTGTTTTCTCTGCAACAATAGAAATAAAAAAAGTATTACCATGGTACATCGTAACAGTTGTAGTTGCTGGTCTTATTTCAATATGGTTGCCCCCATATATTATTCAAATAACTCAGCCTTATGTTGGGAATCTGGCTGCAACAGTTGCCAATATAGTAAATATTATCATTCAGGTGGCGATTAATTATCCAATGATGAAATACAAAATAATGAGAAAGGATTAAAAAATGAAGAAATTATCTGTAATTGTTCCTTGTTACAATTCGTCGGAATATATGGAACGTTGTATCAATTCACTTTTATTAGGAGGAGAGGAGGTAGAAATTATTATTGTCAATGATGGTTCGAAGGATAATACGGCAAATATTGCAAATAATTATCAAAAATATTTTCCTTCAATCATTAAAGTAGTCCATCAAAAGAATGGCGGACATGGACAAGCAATTAATTCGGGACTTAGAGTCGCAACTGGAACATATGTAAAAGTTGTAGATAGTGATGATTGGGTAGATGCTCATTCATACAAGCAGATTTTAAAGTTATTAGAAGAACAAACTGATATTGATATGCTCATCAGTAATTATGTCTATGAGAAGGAGGGTGTGCAGAGTAAAAAAGTAATTAAATACGGTAAATTTCTGCCGGAAAATAAAATATTTGGATGGCAAGATGTACATTTTCCTCTTGGGAAATATTTGATGATGCATTCTGTTATTTATAGCACTGCATTATTAAAAAAAATGAACTTGAATCTTCCACAACATACATTCTACGTAGATAATTTATATGTGTTTCAACCTTTACAAGAAGTAAAAAGAATGTATTACCTGGATGTCGATTTGTATCGATATTATATAGGCAGAGATGATCAATCAGTTAATGAAGAAGTAATGATTTCTCGCATTGATCAGCAACTGTATGTGAACAAACAATTGATTAGACATTATTCAGACTTAGAAAAAAAGAATTTATTTGTAATTGATTATATGCAAAAACACATTGAAATTGTTACTACTATTTCTTCTATTTTGTTACTGAAAGAGGGATCAACTACAAGTTTAGAAAAGAAAAAAGAATTATGGAGTTATTTGAAACAAACAGATCCAATACTGTATAAAAAATTAAGGAAAAGTGTTCTTGGTCGGAGTGTAAATCTACCTGGAAGAATGGGGCGAAAAACTGCAGTAGGTCTGTATCAAGCTGCACAGAAAGTTTATGGATTTAATTAGGGAGGAAGCGGTTATGAAAATAAGGAACATATTGAGAATAATTTTCATGGGAGGATTAGTTCTTACAATTATGTCTGGTTGTAGTCAAGAGCAAGAGGCTGAACCAAAAATACCAGATAATCCTAAAGGAATTTATACAAATATCCAAGATTTTGAAGATGTTAGTTCTCGGTTAGTTGGAACACATGCTATGAAAGGGGACAATGAAACAGTTGGACAAATATCTTCCTTAACAGTATATGAAACCAGTAAAGCAATTCAACTAGATGAAAATAATAACGCTATCAAAGATAAAAATAATGAAATTGTTCATGTGGATAATGATAATGAGGACCAAAAATTTTATAAGTATGTTTTTGTTAAAAATTCCATTGTTGGAGGGTTAGATTTTCTTGTCTATAATCGAGGACAATATACTGGTTACTGTACTTATGATAAGGAAACAGGGGAATTATTGATGTATATTCCAGAATACTACATGACATACACAACAAACCAAAAAGAATTAACTGATTGGCCTGAAACAGTTACTAATACTAAGGTAACTGATGAAGTATTAAATAATCCAACCTCTGGATTAAGCTTTGCTAGCGAATGGCAAGCACATGGAGGAAATACAATAGCAGTACCATTCCGTGTAGTGCTGAATGATGACAAAGAATTTGAATACATCTCAGCTTACGCTTCAGAAGATTCTGCAGAGGGAAATAATTATGATTATCAATTTGAAGATTATAGTTATCTGTACAACGCTGATGAAGAGGAAGGAGAATAGAAATGAAGATAAATAATAAGGGGAAATTTATTAAATGGACAAGCATCAATGCGATAATTTTACTAATTGTTATTGCAGCTAATGTTGTCGTATCACAGTGGACCTTAGCTTTGGATCTCTTCCTTGGACAAATTGGTCAAGGTGCAACAGATTCTGAGACTTATATTTCAGATTATAATAGTGTTGATGAATTAAATGATGCTATGTTTGCATTTTCCAAAGAAGTTGGTGAAGAATCAGCTGTATTGATGAAAAATGACAACAACGCATTACCTTTAGCTGAAAGTACAGAAGTGAGTATTTTTGGAGCTAACGTTGCAAGTTGGGCTAAAGTTGGAGGTGGATCAGGAAATGTAGACACTTCTTCAGGAGATCATATTACATTACGAACAACTTTAGAAGACAATGGATTGACAGTTAATAGTGAACTTTATAATTATTATGAAGGTATCAGTGCGGAAGAAGTGAGTGCCGTAGAATGGAATGATGTTTCATCAATTGTCACTGGTAGTGGAAGTAATTCAAATAAAACAGCATTTTTTGTTGTATCTAACCAAGGAACGGAAGGTGCTGATTTAGAGGAAGGTAGTCTTACATTAACCAATGAACAACTAGCAATGTTGGAAGGTATTAATGATGCAGGTTTTGACAAAATTGTAATGGTGTTAAATACTGCAAATGCCATTGAAATGGATTTTCTTAATCAAGATAACATCAGAGTTGATGCAATTGTCTGGACTGGTTTAACTGGTGCTGCTGCTTTAGATGGTTTTGGTGGTGTGATTGCGGGTAAGGTAAATCCTTCAGGAAAATTAGTGGATACTTATACTTACAATCATGATAGTAATCCAGTCAGCTTAAACTTTAACAGTGGTGATGAAGAAAACCATTACACAAATTCGGATGCCCTTGCGTCTACTGGAGTTTCAGAAGACTCACTCCAATATGTCAACTATGGTGAAAGTATTTATTTAGGATATAAATACTTTGAAACAAGATATTTTGATATGGTAACTAATCAAAACAATGCTAGAAATGATAATTTTAATTATGCTAACCAAGTAGCGTTTCCTTTTGGCTACGGTCTTTCATATGGTGATTTTGAGTATAGTAATATGGACATGAGTGTATCAGAGGACATTGTAAATATTACACTCGATGTGACAAATAATGGGTCAATTGAAGGGAAAAATGTGGTTCAAATTTACTATCAATCACCTTATACAGAGTATGATCGTGAGAATTTAGTTGAAAAAGCTGCAGTTAATTTGGTTGATTTTGTTAAAACAGAGACTATACCAGCAGGTGAGACAGTATCAGTTGAAGTTGACTTTCCGGTTTCTGAGATGAAATCATACGATGCACATGGTGAAGGTACCTATATCATGGATGAAGGAGACTATAAAATTGTAGCAGCACATGATGCACACGATGCAGTAAATAGTATTTTAGCTGATCAGGGTGAAAATGTGGATGAGAATAATGGTGTAGTTGAAACATATGCTGTCGACGATTTTCGAGTACTTGATACAGATGATGCAACTGGAAACAAAGTATTTAATCTGTTTAATGATATTGAGGTTGAGCAAGTTACTGATGGATCCTACAATTATTTGTCACGACAAGATTGGAGCCGTGTAGATGATGAATCTATTAAATACACGATGATTGCTGCAAGTGATGAATTGGTTCAGGCTATTTCTGAATCTGGTTGGAATGCCGCTAAACGTCCACTTGATCCAGAAGATTTAGAGTATGGTGGGGAAGATACTACTGAAAGCGACTTAATATTTGCTGATATGGTTGGTTTAGAATATGATGATCCACAATGGGACGAACTGCTTGATAAAGTTTCAATTAGCGAAATGCATGCAATGTTTGCGCGAGCTGGCTATACTACTGCTGAAATTGCATCTATCGAAAAACCACGGACTACTGAATATGATGGGCCAGCAGGTATCAAAAATTACGTATCAGGTTGGTCAGGATTTTGTTATCCAGTCCAAATTACTATGGCTGCAACTTGGAATACAGAATTATTAGAAAACCTAGGTAAATTTGTTGCTGAAGAAGGTCAAAGAGCAGGAACACAAGGTTGGTATGCTCCTTCAATGAATATCCATCGTAGTCCTTATTCAGGTAGAAATTTTGAGTATTATTCAGAAGACGGTCTTTTATCTGGTAAATTAGGTGCTGCCACAAGTAGAGGTGCAGAGGAAAAAGGAATGTTTGTGTATATTAAGCATTTTGTTGTCAACGATGCTGAACAAAATCGAAATGGTATCAATACATTCTTAACAGAGCAAGCGTTACGAGAAATTTATACCAAACCTTTTGAAATTTCTGTTAAAGAAGGTAATGCCAGTGGCTTGATGGGATCAATGAATCGAATTGGGACTAGAATGACTATTGGTAGCTGGGCATTAATGACAGGTTTACTAAGAAATGAATGGGGCTTCCATGGAGGTGTTGTTACAGACTTTGCATTAGGCTATAATACGGACACTTCAATGCAAGCTTTGGCAGCTGGAACCAATTTGCAATTGAATACAACAGAATTGAATTTAACAACTACAGATCATAATTATATTCGTAATGCTTTAAGAGATTCTACGCACGAAGTTTTATATATGACCGTTAATTCTATTGCAGTCGATGCTGGTTCACAAGGATTCCCAGTATATCTGATTTTAGTAATCGTATTTGATGTACTGGCACTAGCAGTGATATCAATTAGTCAATATTTAACAGTGAAAGAGTACTTTGGAAAAGTTGTAGATCCTAAAACAAGTAAGAAGTACTTTAAAATTAAAATTGGTGTTATCTCAGGATTTGTGCTGGTAATTGCTGCAGTAGGGATTTATGCCTATGTAGTTTGGTCAAGTAGACAATTATAGTAGGGAATGGTACTGGAAGTCAGAACTAAGTTTTGGGAAATATTGTACATTCAAAGATAAAAAATTAGATATTCAGTTCAATTTATTAATAGGGAAGTTAATTATTTTCTTCCCTATTTGTTTATGTAATTCAAATAAAGATTAACATATACAAAATTTAACAAAAAAATGACAAAAATGAAGTTAGAGTCAAATGGAAACTGGTCTGTAGAGGACTATGAAATAATAATATCAAGACTTCAAGACGGCTTGAAAGATATAGTTGAAATAGAAGTACAAAAAGAAGGTTCTGGAAATATTTTATTAATCTCACATGATTAAACAATAAAAGTAGAATAATACTCTATGTAAAATAGCTAGAAATAAATTAGATTCAATTTATTTCTAGCTATTTTAATTATATGCTCAACAAAAACTTGTTTTTCAAATGTAAGCGCCGTATACCAGAGTACCTAAAAACAAAGTCCACCTTCGATTATACTTTGAGTACAAAGAAAAATCGGAGGTGGTTTCTTTATGAAGGAAAACCGAGAAGTGGTTCAAATCGCTTTAGAAAAACAAACGTCCAACAAACGAGTGGCACCGGCAAAAGTTGCGGTGAGAATTAAGACTGACTTACAAGATATTTTTGTGTACAACGGTGCGAGTCAATATCTTGTACAAACTGTCTTGAAAGAATTGATGCCTCATGTTTCTTGATTACAAACAAGTCAATCATCTGTTCATCGTTTGTGGAAAGACAGACTTACGTAAAGGAATTGATGGACTCGCGTCCATTGTTCAACACGAATATCAATTAGATGTGTACGACAATGCTCTGTTCCTTTTTTGTGGTGGTCGACAAGATCGTTTCAAAATGTTGTATTACGACAAGGATGGTTTTCTTCTTTTGTATAAGCGATTGGATCAAGGAAAATTACGATGGCCAAGGACAAAAAAAGAAGTTCGCCGACTCACACACCAACAGATTCGTTGGCTATTAGAGGGATTGAGTATTGATCAGCCACGAGCGATTCGTGCAGGGAAACAAGGTGTATTCTAGCTAAAAAAAAGAGGATGGAAAGTGCAAGAAACGTTGATTTCATGCGATTTACATCTTCTTTTTTTAGTCTATTCATGGTATAATAATAACATCGAAAACAAATGGAAAGTGGTGTGTATCGTTGTCAAATCAATTAAATGAAACGGATAAAAATAACGAAACAACCACGCAATTAGTCACAATGCTTCAAGAACAAATGACCATCAATCAAAAGCAACTTCAAGTAAACGAAGGACTCACACAAGAAGTGAAATTACTTCGAGAACAAATTGCTTACTTAACCAATAAACTGTATGGAAAATCCAAAGAATCGTTGCCGGAATCATTGTCTGGACAATTAAGTTTGGATTTGTTTGGCGAGCCTGTGGCTCCACCTTCCATTCAAGAAGAGGAAATTTCTGTCCAACCACATAAACGGAAAAAAGGAACAAAGGCAAAAAAGTTGAATGACTTCCCAACAAGGGAAGTTCATTGCGAACTCACTGAAGAAGAACGACACTGTCAACAGTGCGGAACAACCATGAGCGACATAGGTATAAAAAAAGCCCGCGAAGAAATTGCTTTTCATCAAGCCCGCATTGAGACACTACAATATGTGCAACATAGTTATTGTTGTAAAGCATGTGAACGTGTCGGAGACACTTCCTTGAAAAAAGCACCTGTTCCTAAACCGCTTCTTTCCAATAGTCTGGCCTCTCCGAGTCTTGTCGCAGAAACCATGTTTTTGAAATTTATTCAAAAAGTGCCGGCTTATCGTCAAGAAAAGTATTGGCAACAATTACGTCTAGATATTTCTCGAGACAATATCACTAACTGGCATATACGCGTAGGACAAGATTTTCTTTCGATACTAGTGGAACGTTTGCATCAAGAACTGGTGAAGCGAACCATTGCTTACGCCGATGAAACGACCTACCGAGTGCTAGAAAGTCAAAAACAGAACAATTATTACTGGGTATTCAGTACCTCGAAACAAGAGGAAAATCCGATCGTCCTGTATCATCATAGTGAATCACGAGGGAATGATGTGCCCAAGAATTTTTTGAAGAACTTTCAAGGGTATCTCCACTGTGATGGCTATTCTGTTTATGATGGTTTAGCGAACGTTCTTCCTGTTCGCTGCTTGGCGCATGTCCGTAGGAAATTTCACGAAGCCTTACCAAAAGAACTGGGAGAAACCATCCATCCAGCTGCCTATGTTTTGGATGCATTCAAAGAATGCTTTAAAAAAGAGAAGGCTTGGAAGGATCTTTTACCAGACCAGCGATTGGAAAAACGTCGGAAAGAACTACGGCCGTTACTCGATCAACTCTATGCCTATGTGGAGACGATTCCTGCCGTTCCTAAATCAAAGTTGGAACAAGCGATTGAATACATGTGTAAACATCGACAATCGGTGGAATACGTCTTTGTGGATGGGCGCTTGGAATTAACGAACAACCAAAGTGAACGTTTCGTCAAAGAACTGGTCATCGGTCGAAAAAATTACCTGTTTTCTTCGAGTTTAGCCGGTGCTCAAACATCTGGTTATATTCTAAGTGTGATGAAAACAGCAGAATGGAATGAGTTAAATCCAACCAGATATCTTCAATACTTATTTGAAGAGTTGCCCAATCTGCCAGTGTTAACAGCGGATCACTTAGATGACTACCTTCCTTGGTCGAAAACGGTCCAAGAAAAATGTAAATAATTGAAAAAGACAACTCCGCCTGATTGTATGATAACAATCGGGCTAAAAGTCGTCTAGGTACTCCACTATTCGGCGCTTACTTTCAAATCAATATTTTCTAAACTTTGTCAATTCTATCATAATTTTATCACAATTTAAAAATAAGATAATTATTAGATATCCATTCTTTTACTTTGGTGGAACGAATCTTTAGAAAGGAGCATCTAATTATATTGAATGAGTTGTATGATAAAGTTGCGATTAATTTGAATGATACCGTTATCAAATAGTGATGAATTACAACTAAATTGAAAAAGGATTATCAACTAGGAGGAATGATGATGAAAAAAAAGATTTTAGGTATGCTTACATTAAGTACAATATTTTTATAAGCAGCTTGTGATACGTCTACTAATACTAATGATTCAACGAATGACGAGTCAGTTGAAGAAGTTTCTCAAGCAATAGAGATTGTGGACCAAGGTAGCTTTGCGGTTGGTGGAACAGTAGTAACAAATGAGGGAGAATTTGATCCATACAATCCTACAGAAGATGGACAGACACTCCATGGGGATCATGCATCTGTAAGGTATCAAATTCCAAATGAAACTAGAGATTTACCGCTAGTATTTCTTCATGGTGCAGGACAATCATCTAGAACTTGGGAAACTACGCCAGATGGACGAGAAGGCTTCCAAAATATATTTCTAAAACGAAATTTTAGTATATATTTAGTGGATCAACCTCGTCGTGGGGCGGCAGGAAGAAGTACTGTTCCTGGTGAGATTCCAGCTACGCCAGATGAACAATTTTCATATGATATTTTTCGACTAGGAATTTGGCCAGAACCGTTTGAGGGTGTTCAATTTCCAAATGATGAAGAATCCTTAAATCAATATTTCCGTCAAATGACACCAAATACAGGAGAGTATGATGAAGCTGTGATTGCTGATAGTATGTCTTCATTATTCGATGAAATTGGAGAAGGTGTATTAGTTACTCATTCTCAAGGCGGTGGACCAGGCTGGCGAACAGCTATTCAAAATGATAATGTACAAGGTGTGGTAGCATTTGAGCCAGGAAGTGGATTTGTTTTTCCAGAAGGTGAGGTTCCTGAAACAATGCCAAGTATTGCTGGTGATTTATCTGGCGTAGAAATTTCTCAGGAAGAATTTAATGAATTAACTGAAATACCAATTATCATTTATTATGGTGATAATATACCTGAAGAACCTTCGGATAATCCTGGGCAAGATAATTGGCGTGTTCGTTTAGATATGGCAGAAATTTGGGTAGATACAATCAATGAACATGGTGGTGATGCTACGTTAGTTCATTTACCAGAAATTGGTATTACTGGAAATACACACTTTCTTTTTTCTGATTTAAACAATGTTGAGATCGCTGATCAAATGTCCGAATTTTTAAGCGAAAAAGAATTAGATTAATAATTTTATAAGTACTTAAAATAGCTAGCTAGTAAATTGAATATTCAATTACTGCTAGCTATTTTTGGAACTGTTTTCTTTCGTTATGATTTATAAACTAAACAAAAGTGGGTGAGAAGATGTTAAATAAGAAGAGAACCTTATTATTGGCACTAGTAGGAATGGTAGTGATAGTAGGTATTATTTGGTTTCAATTTGGAAGTGGAGATAACAATATTCAAGAAGAAATGGCATCAGATAATAAAACTGATACAGAAGGTGAGTTAACAGTTAATTCAACGATTGGAGAGCTGATTAACCACTCGGCATTTGAAGATTTTGGAAAGTTATTGTTGCCTAGAACGACGAATATTGATGAGACATTGAGTTTTAATAATATCGCTCAACTAATGCCTTATCATAGTCACGTTTCTCCAGAAAATTCGATAGTTACTGTGAATCGATTAATAAATGATTCAGAGGACGGGGAAAAGATATTTTATCCAATTTATTCTGAACAAGAAATTGAAGAAGATCCCAGTAAATTAGACACAGGAATTTTCTTTTTTAGAGGAGAAGAAAATGCTCCTTATGCTGTTATTGCACCAGGAGGTGGCTTTTCATATGTGGGCTCTTTACATGAGGGATTTCCTTATGCTACAGAATTAAATAACTATGGGTTTAATGCTTTTGTAATTAGATATCGAACAGGAAGTGAACAACTAGCAACTGAAGATTTGGCACAAGCAATTTCATTTATTCAAAGAAATAATGATGAGTTAAAAGTAGCTACCGAAAATTATTCATTATGGGGAAGCTCAGCAGGTGCGCGAATGGTAGCACGAATAGGATCGGATGGTGTTTTTAATTATGGAGGAGAAAATATAGAAAAACCAGTGGCTGTGGTAACTGCCTATACGGGACACACAATGTATTCTGAGGATGATGTACCTACTTTTGCAGTTGTAAGTAAAGATGATGGTATTGCAGATGCAAAAGTAATGTCAAGAAGAATTGAAAATTTACAGTTAAATAATATTCCTGCTGAAATTAAAATATTTGATAATGTGGGACACGGTTTTGGATTAGGTGTGGGAACAGAAGCAGAAGGATGGATAGATGACGCCACTTCATTTTGGGAAAAACAAATAAATTAATTAGAGTTACTTGCTTTGTAGTTAACTATAGGGTGTAAGCTATATTTGTAATAAAGGTGGTGGAATTATAAGTCTTAAGAGGTAGAATTTTTGATGGAGTTTTTATAAGTTATACTCACTTATTATTAAGTTAGTTTGGGCAAATATTTTGAAACTTATTTCGTCAGAAGAATTTAATCTATCGTAGAAAAGCTGGAACAGATTAAGAGATAGTATAATACTGTAAAAATGTGGAAAATGCTTACTACTTATTAGGAGGAAAAATGTATGAAAATTGAAAATGTTGATATTACAAAATTACCCGAAGTTAATGATAATCCATGGAGACTAGTCTATGACAATGCTCTCACAGAAAATATTGCTGGTGAAGTAAATATTCATCCAATCAGCTATATCTTAAATGGCTTAAAAATTGCTGCGAATGTCTATACGCCAGCAGAATACAATCCTGAAAATAAATATCCCGCCTTGACTGTTGCTCATCCAAATGGTGGAGTAAAGGAACAAGTTGCTGGTTTATTTGCTCAAAAATTAGCTGAAAATGGCTATATTGCAATTGCCGCTGATGCATCTTTCCAAGGCGCTAGTGAAGGAGAACCTCGTATGCTGGATCGTCCATCAAACCGTGTTGAAGATATTCATGGAATGGCAGATGCATTGTCACTGTTTCCTGGAGTAGATTATGATCGTATAGGGGCGTTTGGTATTTGTGGTGGTGGTGGCTATACGTTACGTGCTGGACAAACAGACAAGCGCTTCAAAGTTGTTGTTACTTTATCTGCTTTTAATTCAGGCTTAGTCCGACGCAACGGTTTTATGGATTCAGAAGCTAACACCATTCAAGAAAGATTGCAAAAAGCAACAGATGCACGTAATAAAGAGGTACGAGAAGAAGGTGTTGACTACACGCCAGATTTGAAAGAAATGGCACCTGAAGATGCTAAAAAATTACCCTATGCTTTATATAGAGATGGTTACTGTTACTATGCTGTTGACTATCCACATCCAAAATCAACTTTTGTTTATACAGTTGCGAGTTTGATGGAATTAGCAACATTTGATGCTTCAGTGAATATGGATCTTATCAATGTTCCGTTGTTGATGATGGCTGGTAAAACTGCAGACACATTCTATTTAACAGAAAAAGCCTATGCAGCTGCAACAGGAACAACAGATAAAGAATTATTTTTAATTGATGGTGCTGAACATATTGAAACTTATTGGAAGCCAGAATATGTTAAACAAGAAGTCGCTAAATTAGTTGAATTTTTAGATGCAAAACTTAAGTAAAAAAGTACGAGTAATTTATGAATAATTGCATAAAATGGAGGGACAAGAGATGATTGAACAACCATTTCCATTAGGAGAAAAATCACTGAATAATCCTAATTTTAATAAAGATGTTTATTTCCTGAATAATTCATACTTTCCTTATAATTGTTTAGAAACTGCCTAACGGCAGGAAAAATTAACTTTTCGATTCTCACCCGTTAAGTGATGAAAAAAGAACCCCATTCTGTTATGGTAAAGGTGACT